>JANTFJ010000342.1 GCA_024763495.1 Desulfobulbaceae bacterium
ATGTATTATCGCGAGCGTTGAAACGGGCACATGGCGGCATCCCTGAAACGCTTACAGGCCGTGCCTTCCCAAAAGTCAAGGTGTGGTTTATTGATCGATACTAGACAAAGCGTTACCTGACAGAACACTTTTTTAATTACACCCTCATTTTTTATATGATCTCTTTATGGCCTCTACCATTAGATTACAGAGTAATTTTATAGAATTAACCTGACTCTTATTTAACTTTTCTTTATCATTCAATCTATCCATATAAATAACCGCAATCGCATTTTTATGCATGCAGATCGGAAAAAAATATACTATTCTGCCCCTGACTAATTCAAGCAGATTACCAGGAAAAGCATTAGGTGTATTACCGGGAACCGCTATTATTTTACAATCGTGGTAACAACGGCCAGGCACATCTTTATGCCCTTCTAATAAAAAAGAGAAACTGTCGGCCTTATCAATATCTCCCCTGGCCAAGCGACCGACAACCTTCTTCCTGCCGTCAACATTTACCGGCATAGCAAGGACAACCCGATCAAAACCTATACCGTCGTACAGGGCATCAAGTAGAGTTGAGAAAAAGGTTTCCAGATAAAATTCTTCCAGCAGCATTGTGGTTAATTCCTGGATATAGTCATTCAAATGCCGGGGAGCGGCATTAGCGCTATCCACTTCTTTACTGACTGCCGGGAAATCTCCCGCTCTCTCACGGGGTGTTTCTTCCTGTTGCGGCTTTTTATCTTTATCAGTCGGCAGATTTAAAACCTGTTCCAGTTTATTGCGAAGATCAAGAGTAGCCAACCCGGAACGAATAGAGGAAAAAATTGCCGATGAAGTGTCCATCCCCTTTTCCAGCAACTCAACCGCTTCTTCCTCATCAACGGCAAGGTGATAGCCATATTCCTCCATCAAACTCTCTATTTCCTGAACATAGCAGATAGAGTCAACAAAACGATTGCTGAAATCAACAATCATCATTAAATTTTTCTGCGAACCAATAAGTTTTTTTATTTTTTCAGGAGTTAACACCATTGAAGCAACAACATTTTCTGTCATGTTCCAAAATTTTGCCACCTCTTGACCTAGTTCCTGAAAATTAACGCCGTTCAGAACAGCGGCGGCAGCCGTTTCTTCTTCAATTCCCCGCTCTATCTCCCTGCCAATTTCCTTATACTGAGCAGGCAGGTAAATACAGGCGATAATCGCTCCCAGTCTATGGAACAAGGCACAGATGAAGGCCTCCTCAGCTTCAACCAGCAGACTGCGGGAAGCAGCAATATCACGAGCCAGTAATGCACTAAGGAAAGACCGGGTCAACAATTGACCAATCTCATCCTTTTCTACTCCGGCCTGGACAAAATCGTCAAAAAGGGCTATTCCCACCGCAAGTTCTCTTATTGTTTCAAAACCCAGGATAGCCACTGCCGAAGAAATGGTCTTGACTTTGTTACCAGGGGAATAATACGCGGAGTTAGCAAACTGGAGAACTTTATTGGTCAGGGAAAAATCACGGAGAATAATCTCGCTTAACAGGTTATAATTGGACTTGCGGTCACCGCTTGATAAACTCAAAAGTTTCTGGACATGAACAGACATGGCCGGCAGTTCGCTCATATTAATCCGGGCAAAGATTTCTGCCAGCTGGGCGTTTGATTTGGCAGGATCGTCAGTCATTAAAGGCCTTCCCATTACTTCCTTTCTCTAATTTTCTGAATTGCCATCACCGCAAAATCACGAAACAGTTTCGTTGCCTTAAACCTTTCCTCGTCAAGTCTCGGCCGGTCTATTTTGCGATCCATATAAATAAGGGCAATGCCCTTCTTGTTGATACAGATTGGAAAAAGATAAACTGTTCTATCCTTAACCAGATATTGTAAATTATCAGGAAAAGCATGAGGAGTATTAGGAGGGATAATCATATCCTTACAGGATTTCAGACAGCGGCTCACCGCCAGTTCAGTATTGTTCAAGGGATGATCGAAATGCCCCACAGCCCCTGGATCAATCCCCAGACCATAACGACCGATTACTGATATTTTTGTGGCCTGGATGCTCATTATTGCCAGGATAACCCGGTCAAAGCCTACACCCCGGTAAAGAGCCTCAATCAGGCTGCTGTAAAAATCGTCGAGTTTAAAAGCGGTCATCAGGGTGGCGGCCAGATCCCGGATAAAATCATTAACAGATTTGTCAGAAGAAGGCAGCGCGTCCAGATCATTACCGCTTTGCTGAATCGCGTCCTGCTGTTTTTTCTCCTTTTCCGCAATAATAACTTTTTTGGGTCGTGGATTTTCAGCCTCCTGTACCCGACTATGCATATCAAGTTTTGCCAGGCCATAACGCATGGAATCAGAAATATCCTGGGAGGCCTCAACATTTTCCTGTAACATTCCTATAGCTTCTTCCGCATCAATCGACAGTATTTTGCCATATTGTTCCATTAAGGTTGAAACATCGTCACCATTACAGACATTATCGACAAAAGAATTACTGAAACCTGCCAGGTTATGTAAATACCCCACTGCGTCATAACTGCCGACCGGGGCTGTAGGAGCAGAATTCATGGAACTGACTACCCGGTCGGATAAATTCCAGAAAATTGCCACCTCTTTACCTATTTCATTGTAAGTCAAATCACCTAACAAAGATCTGGCTGCACTTTTCTCAGACTTGCCCGCGACAATCTTATTTTCAATTTCTTTAAAAACATGCGGTAGATAGATACAGACGATAATTTTACCGAGCCGATGCAGCAGGCTGCAGATAAATGCCTCCTCCGGCAAGACATTAAGATTTTTTTTAACTGCCACCTCGCGGGCCTGCAAGCCGCTTAAAAAGGCCTGGGTCATCAATTTGCTGATAGGTTCTTTTTCCACCCCTGATTTTATAAAATCATCAAAAAGAGCAATACCAAGAGCAATTTCGCGTACCGCGTCAAAGCCTAAAACAGTAACGGCCCGAGAAATAGAGCTGATTGGTTTACTGAGGGAATAGTAGGCTGAATTAACAATTTGCAGGACTTTATTGGTAAGGGAATAATCTTTAAGAACTACCCTGGAAAGATCATAGGCCGCGCTTCTGCTGCTGGTACTCAAGGAAATCAATTCCTGAACATTTTCCGACATGGCGGGAAGTTCGCTCAGGTTCATTTTGGCAAATATTTCTGCTAATTTACCGCTTGGCTTCGAGGAAGATTCTCTCATAAAAGGCGTTTAAACCATATATCTGATGTAATTATTCAGTTAAGACCAGGAGGCTGTCCGAAAATGCCCTTTTTCCCCAACTCTGTGTTATTTTGAAAAAATAATGCTCGCAATATCAGCTATATGGCTGTGCTTATTTTTTCAAAATGCCTTGATTTGAGAAAAAATGTCTATTCTCGGACAACCTCCTGGGAGGCTGTCCGAAAATGCCCTTTTTCCCCAACTCTGTGTTATTTTGAAAAAATAATGCTCGCAATATCAACTATATGGCTGTGCTTATTTTTTCAAAATGCCTTGATTTG
>JANTFJ010000343.1 GCA_024763495.1 Desulfobulbaceae bacterium
TCCAGATTTCAGCAGACCTACGATTGGGTGCCACCACCACATATGGAGAAGTTACCAAAAATCAAAACAATAAATTGTTTAGACAATGGCCTTAAGCGCCTAATTTGTAACTGTTTACAGGTCACCGAAGATTTTCGTGATCAGACTGACGCAGCATACTGGTGCTATGTAAGACAGGATGATCGCGGGAAGATTCGGTGCCCTGTGAGCAGTTACAATTTTTTTTTATAATTTCAGCAAGGAGGAGGGCCGCGTCCCGCACCAGTTGTCTACAGATTTTCTGGTGATGGAGACGTTTTTTTACTTCAGAGTCAGTTACCTGGGTTGCCAGAAGTTCGCCGCATTCAGTAGAACCGTGAATTTTACCGAATCGTTCGGCCAGCAAGCGGGTAAGACGGTAGGCGTTAAGTTTTGTTTTCATGTCTTTGGGCTCGATATTGCCGAATTTAAGCCCAATAACCATAAAGGCGCCGGTCAGGGAGCCGCAGGTTTTTCGCAGTCTTCCCATCCCGCCGCCAAACGGCGCGCTGATTTTTTTTGCCGTAATTATATCAAGATCGCATTCCCGCGCCCAGGCCATGAGAATGGCCTGGGAACAGGAATAACCTTCAAGGAAAAGTTTTTCCGCCTTATCGGCGTAATTATCAGTCGCCATGCTGTGAGGCCCGGTCAAAGGTCAGACTGTGACCGTCATCAGCAATGGAAATCATGATTTTGTCGCCTTCCTTGAAATGGCCGTCGAGAATTTCCATGGCCAGGCTGTCCTGGATATAACGCTGAATAGCCCGCTTCAGGGGACGGGCGCCGAAGGCTGGGTCATAACCCACCTTGACCAGGAAATCCTTAGCCGAGTCTGCCAGTTCAATATCAAATTTCTGTTCCTGTAACCTCTGCTTGAGCAAACCAAGCTGGATGTCTACGATCCAGCGGAGATCATCCCTGGTCAGGCCATGGAAGGTGATAATTTCATCAATTCGGTTTAAAAATTCCGGTTTGAACTGGCGATGCATCAGTTCGTCAATCCTGGTTTTTAACTCTTGGGGATCACGCGAGCCCATTTCCATAATCAGGTCACTTCCCAGATTCGAGGTCATAATTAGAATGGTATTTTTGAAATCAACCGTTCTGCCTTGACCATCAGTCATTCTCCCATCATCAAGAATCTGGAGCAGGACATTAAAAACATCGGGATGGGCCTTTTCGATTTCGTCAAAGAGAATTACCGAATAGGGCCGACGACGTACCGCCTCAGTTAAATGACCGCCCTCTTCGTATCCCACATAGCCTGGAGGCGCGCCAATCAAGCGGGCCACTGAATGCTTTTCCATATATTCCGACATGTCCATCCGAATCATAGCCTGTTCACTGTCAAAAAGAAATTCAGCCAGGGAACGGGCCAATTCAGTTTTGCCCACGCCCGTGGGACCCAGGAAAATAAATGAGCCAAGCGGGCGATTAGGATCCTGAAGGCCGGCCCGGGCTCGTCGAACCGCGTTAGCTACAGCGACAATGGCCTCTTTCTGACCAACAACCCTTTTTGACAACTGGTCTTCGGCTTGCACCAGTCGGCCCTTTTCTCCTTCTAGAAGCTTATCAACCGGAATTCCCGTCCATTTTGCCACTACTGAGGCAATATCTTCGGCAGAGACCTCTTCTTTTAACATCTTTCGATCCTGCTGAATCTCGGTCAGTTTTTTATTTTCTTCTTCAAGCTGTTTTTCCAGTTCAGCAATCCGGCCATAGCGAATTTCAGCAACCTTGCTCAGGTCCCCGGTTCGTTCAGCCTGCTGTTCTTCAACATGGGCTTCGTCAATGGCGGATTTTGCCTGGCGAATTCGCTGGATTACCTCTTTTTCCAGGTTCCAGTGCCCCTTCATGCTGCTCAAGGTTTCGTTAATATCGGCAAGTTCCGCCTCAATTTTAACCAGTCTCTCCCTCGAAGCCTCATCCTTTTCTTTTTTTAAGGCCTCCCTCTCGATTTCAAGTTTTATCTGGTGCCGTTCGATTTCGTCAATTTCGGTGGGCATGCTGTCAATCTCAATCCGTAATTTTGAAGCAGCCTCATCAATTAGATCTATGGCCTTGTCCGGTAGAAAACGATCAGTGATATAACGTTTTGACAGGGCAACAGCCGCGACAGTGGCTGAATCCTGAATACGGACACCATGATGAACCTCATATTTTTCCTTGATGCCCCGCAAGATGGCAATGGCATCCTCATCCGAGGGCTCCTGGACCAGGACCTGCTGAAAACGTCGTTCCAGGGCCGGATCTTTTTCAATTTTACGGAACTCGTTAAGGGTAGTTGCTCCAACGCAGTGGAGTTCACCCCGGGCCAGGGCAGGTTTCAGCATATTAGAGGCGTCCATGGCTCCTTCCGCAGCACCAGCGCCAACCAGAGTATGAATTTCATCAATAAAAAGAATTATTTCACCCTGACGTTTTTCAACCTCCTTAAGTACAGCCTTTAAACGTTCTTCAAACTCACCGCGATATTTAGCCCCGGCCAGCAGAGAACCAATATCCAGGGCAATGACCTGTTTATCGCTTAAGGTCGACGGGATATCACCACTTACTATCCGCTGGGCCAGGCCTTCGACAATAGCGGTTTTACCTACCCCGGGTTCGCCGATCAGGACAGGATTGTTCTTGGTTCGGCGACTCAAGACCTGAACAACCCGGCGTACCTCATCATCCCGGCCAATAACCGGATCAAGTTTTCCCTGCTTGGCCATATCGGTCAGATTGCGGGCGTATTTTTCCAGGGCCTGAAATTTTTCTTCAGGATGCTGATCAGTTACCCGCTGGCTGCCACGGATTTCCGCCAGAGCCTTAAAGAAATTATCCCTGGTTATCCCAAGATTTTTAAGGAGATCTGCTCCCTTGCCGCCTATTTCGATGATTGCCAGGAAAAGATGTTCCTGGCTGACATATTCATCATGCATATCGTTGGCAATTTTAAAGGTCTTGTCCAGGACTTTCTGGAGTTGAGGTGATGCGTAAACCTGGCCGAATCCAGTGCCGCTTACTTTGGGCAGACGGGAAATTTCCTGGTCAAGTTCGGCTGATATCCGGTGCGGATCCTGCCCCAGTTTACGCAGGGCAGGACTTACAACTCCTTCCGGTTCCTGGATAATTACCTTTAAGAGATGCTCGGGCAAAATCTCCTGCTGGCCATTTTGTCCGGCCAGGGCTTGAGCCGCCTGGATGGCTTCCTGAGATTTCATCGTAAATTTATCAAATTGCATTTGATTTCCTCCTTATATTCTTTCGCCCGGGAGACGAATTTTTTCAAACTTAATTGTAACTACTCATGGGGTAAGCGTTCTAACTTCGCTAACCCCTGTAATTGTAACTGATTACCGGGTGCAGGTAAGCGACCGGAGGGAGACTCCGATAGATTTTCGTGATCAGGTCGGCGCAGCGTATTAGTCATACGTAAGCCGGACTGATCGCGGAAATATGCGGTGCCCTGTGAGCA
>JANTFJ010000344.1 GCA_024763495.1 Desulfobulbaceae bacterium
GAGCGTTGAAACGGGCACATGGCGGCATCCCTGAAACGCTTACAGGCCGTGCCTTCTCAAAAGTCAAGGTGTGGTTTATTGATCGCTATCCAATAAAACAAAAAAGGGGCTGTTACAGCCCCTTAAAATTATAGAAACAAGGGCCTGTTAAAGGTCAAGCCATGATTCGGAAAAAACAGTCTGGCCGGACAGAGCCTTATAAGATTTATAATGCTGGAGAGCAATCTCTGAGAGAATTCCAGGATCAGGATCATTGCCTTCCATCATTTGATGAACCATATTGACATGAGCCTCGCGTTCACCCTTGCAGATAGCCATCAATTCTTCATCATAGGAATTAACAATAGCGGTTTTGATACCGTATTTCATCAGCATGATCAGGTAGGTGCGATCCAGATACTTGCGAAGATTGTCAGCCACGCCGTTGGAAACATTGGAAAGACCGATTGTGGAACCGGCCCCGGGCGCGATATCCGGCAGCATTTCTAAAAATTCCAGGCCGGAGCGGATCTGATCCGGGCCCAGGGTAATAGGGGTAGCAATAGGATCAAAGAGCATTTTTTCGTTTGGAATCCCGGCCTCGGTCAAGGCCATCATCAGGTCAACCGCCATAGCGGCCCGCTCGTTTGAATCCCTCGGCATACCATCCGGGCCCCAGAGCAGGGCAACGACATTGCAGCCCGCCTCAGCGGCAACCGGGATGAGTTTTTCCATCCGTTCCGGCTGGGCGGAAATAGAATTCATAATGGCTGCCTCTTTATTTTTTACCACTTTAAATCCGGCAGCCATGGCATCGGTGTTGGTTGAATCAAGACACAGAGGAGTGTCGGTAACCGCCTCAACCGTCTGGACAGCCCAGGGCATGAGCTCTGTCCCGTCTTTTCGGGCCGGACCAATGTTGAGATCAAGATAAGTAGCGCCGGCAGCAACTTCTTCCTTTGCCATTTCCTGTACCGGGCCTGCTTCTCTTGCCTTCATCGCGGTACCACTGCGCGTCCCCATTATATTGATACTTTCTGCTATCGCCGCAACCTTAATCATTATTTTTCTCCTTAAAAAAATCTTATCCGCCGGAGCGAGGTTAATTATTTTTGCTGTATTTGGTAAGCGGTGAAAATAGCGTTTAAAATCTGCCTTGTCAACAGTCAAAAATATTTGAAAAACAAAATACAAAATTGCAGAAAAATAAATTACCAGTAATTTTACCTAAAAAAATGAACAGCAGACAAAGGGATACAAATTTATTCCGAATCAACCAATATATTGAAAAGACGTATTTTTTATAAAAAATAACCTTAATAAATTTTTCCGATCTGTCCCGAAAAAATCCTCGAAATTTTTTTTATTTTTTTAAAGCGGCAAACCATTTTTTTTTTAAAAAACGCAGGCCGACATATAATTCTCTACTCCACGTCCAGTCATTCTGCTTCAGGGCGGGATAGCGATAAACCGCCCGCGCTGCCGGGACAAGATGAATATGCCAGCCGGCCCTATGAGCCCGGAAGCAGTAGTCAATTTCTTCACAGCAGGGAAAGGACTGATCAAAAAGACCGATATCATCAATAAGGTTAGGGTTAATAACCAGGGCCGCGCCGCTGAGCCAGTCAATCTCGGCCTGAGTGTCGGGGCTTGGAATAATTCCGCCTGCGGCCAGTGATGTCCCGCCCCACAGCCAGGAGAAAAGGCCGGGGAACTTTGCGCTGGAAACCAGGGGACTCTGGTTGACAGTCAGCAGGCCGGGCCCGGCGATTCCAACGGCGGGATTGTCATCGAGAAAGTTAATCAGGTGAAACAGGCAGTCGGGCTGAAAAATAATTTCATCTCTCCAGAACGACAGGTAACGCCCCCTGGCCAACTCAAATATCCTGTTTCTCATCCTGGCCATTGACTCCCTGGTATTGTTCTCGTATATAATAATCCCGGGAAAGTCTTGTTCAATATAATCAAGTTCATTTTCCAGCCCGGTATTGACTACGACAACTTCAAGAGATACCGGGTCGGCAGTATGGAAAAGAGAATCAAGGAAACGGCGGATATAATTGTTTGAATTAACAACCACGCAAACCGAGCAGTCAATATCGTTTTCCATGATTTCCTCTTATTGCCTGTACAGTTTTGCTACCCGCTGGGCCAGAGGAGGATGGCTGTAGTGGAAGGCCACATACCAGGGATGAGGGTGAAGATTGCTTAAATTGTCCTTGCCAAGCCGAACCAGGGCCCGGGCCAGATCCAGGGGACGGCCAGTCAGCTTAACCGCGAATTCATCGGCCTGCCATTCCTGCCGACGGGATAAATAAGTGCTGAACGGTTTAAAGGGAAAGACTGCCAGGGAGGCCAGGAATCCGACCAGTAACAGCCTGCCCCATAATGTCGCCTGTTCAAGCCTGAAAATATCGGCAGGCAGATTGCTGTTTACCAGGAGCCAGGCCAGGTAAATTCCTGCCAGAGAAACACATTCCATAATAACAAGTCGTTTAATTATGTGCTTTTTCTTCCAGTGTCCGGCTTCATGGGCCAGAATAGCCAGGATTTCACTTTCCCGGCTGTTTTCCAACAGGGTATCAAAAATAACAATCCGTTTTGTCCTGCCGATGCCGCTGAAATAGGCATTGCCATGCCGACTGCGGCGGGAGCCGTCCATGGTAAAAACCCTGGAAATATTTAACCCGGCCTTTGCCAGCATCTCCTTGATTTTTTTCTCCAGATTTTTATCGGCAATGGGGGTAAATCTGTTAAACAGAGGCTCAATTACATAAGGTGAAACATAAAGAATAAACAGCTTGAAAAACAGCATAAAGGCCCAGACATACAACCACCATAAATCAGGGAAGGAGGTAATCAACCGGAAAGCGGCCCAGAGTACGATAGTGTAAAGAATCGTGGCAAGCAGCAGTTCCTTAACCAGATCAGCCAGCCAGAGGCCAATAGTCTGGGTATTAAAACCAAATTTTTCCTCGAGATAAAAAGTGTTATAGAGACTGAAGGGAATATGGATAACAAGACTCATGTAGGCGAGAAGCAGAAAAAACAGAACACCAGAGATAACTGGAGAAAAACCCAGGCTGACAATCCAGTTATTATAACTGTTCAACAGCGGGCCGAAAATAAAAATCATGGTGATGACGATATCGAAAACTGCTCCGGCAAATTCGACCCTGCCCTGGGCCAGGGTATAATCCTGCATTTTGGCCAGGGTTTCCTGGTCTACTGCTTCGGCAAAGCCTTTAGGGACATATTTACCATAAATCTCCAGATGCCGGAGATTGACCCAGGAAATAATTCTGTCAATTCCTTTAATCAGCAGGTAAATTATAAGAACAGCAGTAAGTTGAGATGACATTAATATTTATCCTTAAAAGTCAAAGTGCTTTAGGCGCTTAAAGCCATTGTCTAAACAATTTTTTGTTTTGATTTTTGGTAACTTCTCCATATGTGGTGGCACCCAAACCGTAGGTCTGCTAAAATT
>JANTFJ010000345.1 GCA_024763495.1 Desulfobulbaceae bacterium
TCAACGTAGCCCTGCTATGCCTGCGGTTTTGTTCAATCAGATCGACTGAATCTGCAACACATTCAGGCGCGAAAAACACCAAGTTATTTTTTACCGAACCCTAATCACGAAAAGATCTGGTGCCCTGTGAGCAATTACCAATAAAGAACAACCGGGCGGCGACAACCCCAAGGCTTCAGGTTAACCGTATCATTTCAGCAGAAATTGTTGATTAATTTTTAATCGGCTTATTCGCGCCTGAAGGCGAATTAGCCTGCCGCCTGTTCCAGGGCAACGGCCACAGCCACTGAGGCTCCAACCATGGGATTGTTGCCCATGCCGATAAGGCCCATCATCTCCACGTGAGCCGGGACTGACGAGCTCCCGGCAAACTGGGCGTCACAATGCATCCGTCCCATGGTGTCGGTCAGGCCGTAGGAGGCGGGCCCGGCAGCCATATTATCGGGATGCAGGGTTCTGCCGGTGCCGCCGCCCGAGGCAACAGAAAAGTATTTACGGCCCATCTGCACACATTCCTTCTTGTAGGTTCCAGCCACCGGATGCTGAAACCTGGTGGGATTGGTCGAGTTGCCGGTTATGGAAACATCAACTTTCTCCAGATGATTAATGGCAACCCCTTCCCGCACATCATCAGCTCCATAACAGCGAACCTTGGCCCGCTCTCCGTCTGAATAAGGTGTTTCCCGGACAATGCTCAGTTCACTTGTCTGGTAATTATAGCTGGTTTTGACATGGGTAAAGCCGTTTATCCGGGAAATAATGTGGGCCGCGTCCTTGCCCAGACCGTTTAGGATAACTTTAAGTTCCGATTTACGTACCCGGTTGGCGGAACGGGCAATACCAATCGCGCCTTCGGCTGCGGCAAAGGATTCGTGTCCGGCCACAAAGGCAAAGCATTTAGTCTCTTCGGAAAGCAGCATCGAGGCCAGGTTGCCATGGCCGATTCCCACCTGGCGCTGGTCAGCCACGGAACCCGGAATGCAGAAGGCCTGCAGCCCTTCGCCCAGGGTAGCTGCTATTTCCGCTGCTGTTTTCTGGCCTTTTTTGATAGCGATTGCCGCCCCCAGAGTATAGGCCCAGCAGGCGTTTTCAAAACATATCGGCTGTACCTCTCTGACCTCGGCCGCCACGTCCACCCCATAATCAGCGCAGATCTGTTTTGCCTCTTCAATATTTTTCATCCCGTATTTTTCCAGAACCTTAGTGATCTGGTCAATTCTTCTTTCATATCCTTCAAATAGAGCCATTTTAACAGTTCCTCCTACTCTTTCCTGGGGTCAATTGTTTTTACCGCATCGTTAAAACGGCCATAAACGCCAGTGGCGTCATCCAGGGCTTTTGCCGGATCAACCCCGGCTTTGACAGCATCCATCATTTTACCCAGACTGACAAATTTATAACCGATTATTTCATCATTTTTGTCAAGGCCCAGTTCCAGGACATAGCCTTCGGCAATTTCCAGATAGCGAGGCCCTTTAAGCCTGGTGCCGTAGGTTGTGCCGATAACGCTTCTGCCGCCTTTGCCGAGATCTTCAAGACCGGCTCCCACTTCCAGCCCTCCTTCGGAAAAGGCGGACTGACTGCGCCCATAAACGATTTGAAGAAAAAGCTCCCGCATGGCAGTGTTGATAGCATCACAGACCAGGTCAGTGTTAAGAGTTTCCAGGATAGTCTTGCCCGGCATAATTTCAGCCGCCATAGAGGCTGAATGAGTCATGCCGGTACAGCCGATGGTTTCAATCAGGGCCTCTTCAATAATCCCCTCTTTAATATTAAGGGTCAGCTTGCAGGCACCCTGCTGGGGAGCGCACCAGCCCACTCCATGGGTCAGGCCATTTATATCCTTAATTTCTCGAGCCTGAACCCATTTCCCTTCTTCAGGAATTGGGGAAGGGCCATTATTGGTTCCCTGGGCCACCTTGCACATGGCCATAACTTCTGAAGTATATTCCATATTTTTCTCCTGTTTTTATTTTAATTCAACATACTTACCATTTTGAACCTGATACATTGAAAAGCCGACCCCGACAGCATCACCTTTTTGATCAAAGCTGATTTCCCCCAGGGGAGTTTTTACATATTCAGAATGCAGGGCCTGGGAAACTGCCTGGTAGTTGGTGCTTCCTGCCTTGGCAATCGCGTTTAACAGGGCCTGGGCAGCGGCATAGGCATTCAGCGAGAAAACTCCCGGATTTGTGTTATATACCTGCTGATATTTTTTGCTGACGGCAACTGCCAATGAGTTTTTTGAGACATCTTTGGGGCCGGTGGCATAAACGCCCTCTGCCTGTTTACGGGCAATACGGATAAAGGTTTCATCCTTTACTCCGTCGTCAGAGATAAAAGGAATTTTTATTCTTTTCCGCCGCATCTGCATAACGATTTTTGAGGCTTCGGGATGATATCCTCCAAAAATGACTCCATCAGCTTTTTTACGTTTTATTTTCTGCACCACAGCCGAGTAATCCACCGCCCCCGGAGTCACCCCTTCATAAAGAACGACTTCGGCCTTGCCGGATTTATCGATGAATTTTCGCGCATATTCAGCCAGCCCCTTACCATAGTCACCTTTGTCGTGAATTACGGCAATTTTTTTTAATTTTAAAGTATTTAAAGCAAAGTTAACTTCACTGCGGGCCTGGGCGTCATCAGAGGCAATAGTCCGGAAAAAATTAGGATAAGTCCTGCTCTGGGTCAGATCCGGATTTGTGGCGGAAGGGGATATGACAATAATATCCGCAGCCTTGTAAATTCCCAGGGCAGCCCTGGTAGCACCGCTGCAAATATGTCCCACGACTACATCTACTTTGCCGGATACCAGTTTTGTTGCTGTATTTGTCGCAATTTCAGGCTTGCAGACATCGTCCTCGGCCAGCACTTCTACCTGACGGCCCAAGATGCCGCCTTTGCTGTTAATTTCATCCACTGCCAGTTTAACAGCGTTTAAGGCGGGTTTTCCATAAGAAGCAAGATCGCCGCTGAATGAACCGGCAACTCCAATTTTAATAGTTTCAGGTGCCGCTTTTGCCAACGGCAGCGGCTGGCTGCCAAGAAAAAGCAGCGTTGTAAAAAACGCGAAAAACAGTTTCATGATTTTTCTCCTGGTGGGGCAGAGATCATCTAACCGCTGAATTGAATGTAACGTAAGCGTTCACCAGCACCTCACGGAGTCTACGCTTACCTCTTTGCCCATTTGAGCCTGCTTGAATAGCACCAGTATGCTGCGCAGCACAGGTAACCACCCTTAAAAACAGGGCATAAACTCCGACTCCGAATCTAAGGCACTGGTAAACGCGGGTGCAATACAAAAAAGTGAGAAGTTAATTAGTGCCTTATTCTTGAACCCCTGCAATAAAAAACAATAAATTCAGGCAGTAATTTTATATAATAAATCAGTTAATTAATCGCATAAAAACAATAAAGCTCCTGTAGGAGCCCAGCCCTCTGGGCGATTTATGCT
>JANTFJ010000346.1 GCA_024763495.1 Desulfobulbaceae bacterium
ATGCCGCCATGTGCCCGTTTCAACGCTCGCGATAATACATCAGGTATATCGCGGCGTTTAAACGGGTGCAGGGTGGTGTTCATGGAGCGCTTACGAGTTTATGCCCTGTTTTTAAGCGCAGACTTCGAAAGGGCCATTTCCGGACAGACACTAACTAATACGCGGCGCCGGACTGATCGCAAAAATCTCCGGTACCCTGTAAGCAGGTCAGGTAAGCGAGGAACGAGACTCCGAAATGGACGAAGATGAGATGCTGGTGAACGCTTACGTTTTGCTCAGCCGGATATCATCAACAAACAAAGTAACCTTTTTATCCGGCGAACAGAGGAAAAAACACATCCTGTAAATATGGCTTAAATTGAGGGGACGTCCACTCCCTGAGGTTCGAAGAGCCCTCAGGTCAAGCCGTACGGAATTAGCTCCCGGAACAAGGTTTACCGGGCAGTTAACCCGATCGTCGTAGGGCGGATTATCCTGCCGGTCATCAAGCCGACAGGCCAGGCGCAACGGCTGGGGGCCGGGATTAAAAATTTCCAGGCAGAGAAAATCATAACCACTCCAGTCATTTTCCATCCTGCCGTTTTTAAGACCGGGATATAAATCAGGATACATTTCCAGGCGCAGGCTGTAGCCGCTGACGGCATGCTGCCTGTCCAGTGAATAAACCGTCCGGCAACTCCATGACAAGTTGTCCAGTTCAGCTTGCCGGTTAAAATCATAAAGCATAAGTTCCGGCGGGTTCCGCCTGTTACAGGACGGCATGATGAGTAACAGCAGAATAATGGCCGGTACAGCATAAGCGCTCCATGAACACCACCCCGCGCACGCTTCACCCCTGTGATATACCGATGTATTATCGCAGGGCGTGGAGCTCGCGCCTGGCGGTGTCCCTGAATCCCCAGTTATGGGACTGTTGCCGTCCGGGTCTACTTTATTGAGCGTTATCGGTACAGCCGATGATGTTCCAGCTATCAGTCTCATTTACCGCTCCCAGCCTTAAAAGTAATAATCGTCACCTCCGGCCTGACTCCCAGCCGAATGGGAAACCGAGCGGTAACTCCCAGCCCGCGATTGACATAAAGCCAGGATTTTCCAATTTTATAGAGTCCGGCCCGATGGTCGGGATCACCCTTGCCGCTTAATTTCCGCCACAGGATCATAGGCATTATGATCTGCCCGCCATGGGTGTCACCGCTCAAGCATAGTTTTATTCTTTTTTTTCCGGCATCCACAAAAGGCCGGGAAAAATGACTGAGAAGCAAAACAGGTTCAGCCGGATTATCCGGCAAAGGAAGACCGGCAAGATTATCGCGGGATTTCACCGGACTGATTCCGGCAACGAGCATTGTTTTATTATGGTTAAGTTCTATCCGAATTATTTCATTCTGAAGAAAACGGGGATGAGCGCGCTGCCGGGAAAAATTAATATCAGGATGGCAGAACAGGCAATGGCGGCGACCGCTGGAATAATCGGCATCACCCAGTACCGCATAGATGCCCAGGGGAGCGGCAAGTTTACTTAAAAAATTGATGGTTGGGGCCGGATCGGTATTCCATTGGGCCAGGTCGCCGGTGATAAAGATAATATCAGGCTGCTGTTGATTAATTATTTTTAATAGACGCTCTTCACGACGAGCCGGCTGGCTGATATGGAGATCAGATATGTGCATCAGCCTGACATCACCCCAGGCCCGGGCCGCTGCAGGGTCGACAATTTCAATCTCCCGCACTTGAACCAGGTAAGGCTCAATCCACAGGCCATAAGCCAGAATGACGACCGACATTAAAAATATCAGCCGAATAATTCTTCTCACACGGTTGTCCCCATGCCGAACATAAGGAACGGGAGCAAAATAAGTTGAACAAAAATTAATAGGATTTTTTTCGTATTCAAGGCGCGAGGCGGGAACATAACGGGTTACGTGACCAACGAGCAACGCAGAAGACGGGAAAAAAGATATTAATTTGTTTAAGTTATTTTGTGTACGTTCCTAAAAAAGGTGGTCGCCGTTAGATTGGCGTAAAAAATCAGCAGCTGCCAGCTTGCCGGGTTTAGCGATTTTTGACCAGGGGCAATGTAACCTGAAACCTGGCGCCCTCTTCTTCCTTGTCAAGCAATTTCAGTTCACCTTTGAATTTCTCCATGATCCTGCGGCTGATATGGAGTCCCTGTCCTGAACCTTTTTCCGAGGGCTTAGTAGTAAAAAAAGGCATAAAAATTTTGGCCCTGATATGCTCAGGCACGCCTTCACCATTGTCATCAACTATAATCCGGACTGTATCATAGTCACTGACAATTTCAACCTTCAGCCGGGGTTTAAAGTCGAAGTCCTTATTTTTCCGGGCTTCCAGGCTATAGCGGGCATTGGTAAAAAGATTTATAAAAACCTGCTCGAACTCCGAGCCGTCAGCCTTGACCAGCGGCGATTCTTCGGGCATCTCCGCCAACAGGGAAATACCGTGATTTTTTAACTGGGTTCGACTCAGGGACAGGGCATCATCAACCACCCGGTTAATCGGCAGGTTATCATCAACACCTGAGGGACGACTCAACATCCTGATATGATCAAGCTGCCTGCTCATCCTCTTGACATTCCTTTTTATCTGGCCGATATCTTTTATTACCTTTTCCAGCTCAAGTTTGCCCTGTTTGTGAAGCATTTCCCAGGTCTGCGCCGTAATGGAGATAACGCTTAACGGCTGCCCCATTTCATGGGCCATGGCTGAGGCCATTTCCCCAAGACTGGCCATCCTGCCACCGTGTTCCCGAATATCCTGGCGCAGTTCGATCTCTTTCCGGGCAGCGAGTTCTCGTTCCATCCGCTGTCTGTTAATGCATTTATTAATCGAGACCTCAAGCGCCCGGCGGCTTACCGGCTTGATAAGATAATTACTGGCCCCGGACTCCATGGCCTGGATGGCTAGCTCCATTTCATCCATAGCGCTGAAAACAATACTGTACAGATCATCCTGCATCTCATGGCAGAGGGCCAGTAAGGTAATTCCGCTCAGCTCCTCCATATAAATATCAGTGAGCAGGAGATCAACTTTATCCTGGTTCTCCCTGAAAAAACGCCAGGCCTCCTTTGCCGAGGCTGTCGCGTATACCTCATGCCCCAGTTTGAGCAGATGGTTTTTCATGATCCGCAGACTGACCAGCTCATCGTCAACTAACAGGATATAGGCCATTGTTTATCCTTTCTCTCTCAAAATTTTATGTAACTACTCACGGGGGTAGCACCTAATATTAGCTAACCACCCAGGAGGCTGTCCGAGATGCCCTTTCTGCGGAGTCTCGCACCTCGCTTACCTGACTTGAGAAAAAATGTCTATTCTCGGACAGCCTTCCAGGTAAACATCATTTTGTATGATTTCATGCAATTACCTGTAGGAGTCCAGCCCTCTGGACGATAAAAAATGGAGCAAAGCTCATCGCATGG
>JANTFJ010000347.1 GCA_024763495.1 Desulfobulbaceae bacterium
CAGACCTCGTGAAATTTAATCATATAGTTACGCGTAAAGCCTGCAATAGCAGGGAATTGAACCATAATTGGACACTCACTTCGTCATTCCGGCATGTAGTTAGCCGGAATCTATAGGCATTAAGCAGCTTTCTGGATCGGAGTCTCGTTCCTCGCTTACCTCCGGCTAACTACATGCCGAAATGACGTGATATAAATTGTCCAAATTTTAGCAGTTAATTGTATGTACTTTAACGAGGTCTGAATTTATTTTTGAGTGAGCCCCAAGCAGTAGAGTATGTTCAATAACATAATTATTCTGCGGCTCATGAGACAGGCACTGACCAAATAAATGAGCTGAATAATTTTTTTTATCATGATATAAAGGTGACAATTAATGCCTTACTCCTGAGAAACAGAAAAAAGCGTAAGCGTTCACCAGCACCTCATCTTTGCCCATTTAAACCTGCTTGAATAGCACCAGTATGCTGCGCAGGCTCAAATGAACAAATCTAAGGCACTGGTAAACGCTTAGAGACTTAAATATTGCAAAGATTTACACCTTGGTGAACGGTTACAAAAAAGCTACTCATGAAGTAGTAAAGAAAAAGTAAACCGGTTGAAAAAAGTCACCACGCAATAAGAAAATACAACAAAATTAGTAACTATTCAGCTGCACTTCATCCGGAGTCTGCGCTTACCTGCACGCGATAAGTCTGTCTTGCATAGCATTAGTATGTTGCGCCAGCCTTATCATGCACAGCTAAAGCACATAATGCCCTGCGGGCAGAAAAAACAGGCTTCTGTTGAGAATAATTATCACAGAAACTTTAATTTTCCGATACATCAAAATGCAGTACTCCGTAGGAGCCTGCCTGCAGGCGATCTGAGAAGTTTGCACGGTCGTCCTTTTTTTCAAGGGCGGACATTCTACGAAAAATCCCATTTTGCTTGTCCAAAATATTACACTTCTTTCGAGTATAGTTCACGATGTCTGAATTGTATACTGGTCGGCAATATGATTGGTCGGCAACATGATTGTAAATAATGAATTAAAGGTAGAATCATGATCACCAGAATAAAGATATCCGGGTTTAAAAATATTATTGACCTTGACGTCCGTTTCGGGCCCTTTACCTGCGTGGCCGGTGCGAATGGAGTGGGCAAGTCAAACCTTTTTGACGCCATAATGTTTTTGAGCGCTCTAGCTGAAAAAACGCTCCTTGAGGCGGCTATTTCCGTTCGAGGAGAAGGTGGCCGGGTTGCCGACGTACGTCATCTCTTCCATAGAACCGGAGAAGATTACGCCGACAAGATGTCTTTTGAGGTAGAAATGATCATTCCTCATAGCGGCAAGGATGACTATGGTCAAACGGCTGAAGCCGGTATTACCTCGCTTAGATATAAAGTCTGCCTGGCCTACCGCCGGGAACATAGTGATCCCACCCAGGGAGGACTGGAACTGCTGCATGAAGAATTGGAACGTATAAAACTGGGAGATGCCGGTAAACATTTTTTGTTTCCGCATAAAGTCGCGACCTGGAGGAAATCAGCGGTACGGGGGAGACGGAGCGCTTTTTTTATTTCAACCAGAGGAGACGGCCCTGACAGGATTATCCAGATGCATCAGGATAGCGGCGGCAATAAGACGGAGAAGTGGCGGCGTGGGGCCGGCCCTTCTTTTCCGGCAATGAGCCTGCCCCGCACGGTTCTCTCTTCAGCCACTAATGCGGCAGAGAGTCCTACCGCCTTATTGGTCAGAAGAGAAATGCAGTCCTGGCGATTATTGCAGCTAGAACCATCCGCTCTCCGCCAACCGGATGATCTGGCTACGACCAGAAAACTGGGGCCGGACGGATCACACCTGCCGGCAACCTTATATCGACTGGCGGGAAACGGACAAAATTCAAATAATTCTGCTGACATAGATGGAGCAGATCAGGTTTATGCCGAATTGGCCGGCCATCTGTCCGAGTTGCTGAATGATGTTCGGGAGGTACGGGTCGATCGGGATGAAAAGCGGGAATTACTGACCCTGGAAGTAGTTGATCGTGATGGTACTGCCCATCCGGGCAGGTCTTTATCGGACGGCACTTTGCGATTCCTGGCCCTGACCGTGCTTGGTATGGACAACGAAGAGCAGGGGTTGCTCTGCCTGGAGGAACCGGAAAATGGTATTCACCCTGAGCGAATTCCGGCTATGATTCAGCTGCTTTATGATATTGCTACGGATACAAATGAAGCTCTTGGCCCGGACAATCCGCTTAACCAGGTAATAATCAATACCCATTCACCGGCTGTGGTAGGACAGATACCGGATGACAGCCTGTTGATCGCGGAATTGAAAGAATATGTGAACCAGGGAAAACGTTATAAGGGATTATCGTTAAAGTGTTTATCTGAGACCTGGCGCACTAAAGCGCCGGAGAATACCAGGATAGTTTCAAGAGGGAAATTACTCTCTTATCTTAATCCGATAATGCCGGAGACCGATGATCATGAATGGCAATTATTCGCTGCCCAAAAAAGAAAAAAACAAAAACCCCGTTGTCGGGTTGTTGATAGAGCCGATATAAGGCCATTGATGCTGCCGTTTTCGGAGTAAGTTAATGAAAGAAATTCGTTATACGTTGCTGTCAGACGGGAGTTCCGACAAGGCCTTGCTGCCGATCCTTTCATGGCTCTTTTATGAACATTGCCCGGACTATGCCATCCAGGCGGAATGGGCGGATCTGGGAAGATTGCCCAGAGCGCCTGATAAATTATCAGAACGAATTAAATCCAGCATTGAACTTTATCCTTGTGATGTTTTGTTTGTTCACAGGGATGCCGAAAAGATGTCCTGGGAGAAGAGAACCAACGAAATCAGGCAGGAGCTTGCAAATATAAACCCTCCGGCAGTTTGTGTTGTGCCGGTGAGAATGATGGAGGCCTGGTTGCTTTTTGATAAAATGGCAATTCGTCAAGCTGCCGGTAATCCAAATGGCAGCCAGCCGCTAAAATTACCGGCTATGAACGATATTGAAAGGCTGCCGAACCCGAAACAGATTCTTCATAATCTTTTACGTTTGGCCAGTGGCCATTCCGGCAAACGGCGAAGACAAAGGCTGCCTATAAGTAAATTTGCCTTTCGTGTCACTCAGATGACTGAAAGTTTTGAACCATTGCGAGAGTTGGCGGCATTTAAACAACTTGAAGATGAATTCTTGAAAACTGTTAACGATCGAAAATGGATTTCCTGATTTTTTATCAATAATTACAAATATTACCCAAACCCCAGGGCCAGGCCTGTCTGATAAAGCAGCAGAGAGGCCAGCCAGGCGATCACCAGGCCGAGGGCAAGGGAAAACAGGGTTATCCGCCATGAGGCGGATTCAGCCTTTATGGCGGCAATGGTTGCCACGCATGGCACATAAAACAAGGTAAACACCATAAA
>JANTFJ010000348.1 GCA_024763495.1 Desulfobulbaceae bacterium
TGGGTAAAAGCTACCCTTCTCTATCCCTTTAAATGTTCGGATAGTGCCCCAGATTTGTTCGTTTCGGCGTGTTCACTATAGTATACTATGTGAATCATGCCTAAACGGGCGAAGGTGGGGTGCCAGCCGAACATTTACCTGATCACTTCCAGGTTCTACTCAATTCCAGCAGGGTACGGGCACCAATACCGGAAACTCCTTTAGGAATATATGATTTTTCAGTAAAATCCCAGGCAGTTCCGGCAATATCCAGATGAGCCCAGGGGGTTTCGCCGACAAATTCCTCCAGAAAAGCGGCAGCAGTAATTGTTCCGGCAGCCGGCCCCCCGATATTTTTCAAATCAGCAATTTCCGATTTAAGCTGTTTGGTGTATTCCTCACCCAGAGGCAGGCGCCAGAGCGGCTCTCCGCTTCGTTCACCGGCATCAAGTATTCTGGCTGCAAGTTTATCATCATTGGCCAGCAGACCGGTACGGTGATGGCCCAGACCGACAACCACGGCCCCGGTAAGGGTGGCCAGGTCAATCACCGCCTCAGGTTTAAATTTATCAATACCATAGGCCAGTGCGTCAGCCAGAATAAGCCGGCCTTCAGCATCAGTATTTAGCACCTCAACTGTTTTACCACTGTACATGGTTATAATGTCGCCCGGTTTCAAGGCAGCCGAACCCGGCATGTTTTCAGTGGCCGGAACAACAGCCACCACATTAATACCGTTGGGTTGCTCCGCCCCGATTCCCTCCATGGCGGCCAGCACCGCGGCACCGCCGCACATATCATATTTCATCCGATCCATCCCCTTGCTCGGCTTCAGGGAAATACCGCCGGAATCAAAGGTAAGCCCCTTGCCTACCAGGAGCAGGGTAGGAGCTGACTTTTTAGTCTGGTATTTTAAAATAACCAGTCGGGGAGGCTGGGCCGAACCCTTATTGACAGCCAGAATACCACCCATTTTCAGCCGCTTCATATCTTTTGTCTCAAGAATTTTACAACTCATTCGCGGTTTCATGGCCAGGGCGCTGGCATATAAGCCGAAATCCACCGGCATCCAGAGATTAGCCGGCTCATTTGCCAGATCCCTGACCTTATTGCCGCATTCCGCCGCGACAATTCCCTTCTGTAATCCCTTCCGGACAGCCACGGCATATTTTTCAGGATAAAAAACAATTTTTGCGATTTTGGTGTTTTTGTCCTCATCTGTCTTGGTTTTGTATTTAGTGAATGAATAGGAACCAAGAATAAGACCTTCAGCAAGACATTCCGAAATTTCATCGGCAGAAAAATCAAGGGCGGCAGGGACTACCACCAGCATTTTTTTAGTCTTGGTTTTTAATGCCTGAACTGAAACCAGACCGCCGGCCCGGCGAAATGTTTCCCTGTTCAGCTCTTTTTTCCCCAGGCCGACAAGGATTACCCGCTTTGTCTTTAAATTTGTTTGAGTTCCGGGATAAAAAAACAAAAATTGATCTTCTTTGCCGCAGAAGTCACCACTGTCAACTGCCAGTTTAAGCTGTTGGCTGATTTCCTCATTGACGCATTCAGGGTATCCTTTTTCCACCTGGCGAACAAAATAAACAAGTAAATCACAGTTAAACAATTCCGGTTTCTTCTTTGTGCATGTAATCATGGTTTAAATATCCTTTCAGCAAGAGGTCAATAACAAGACGGAAATATGGGTAAGCGCTCCATGAACACCAGCCTGCATGGGCTTCAAGCCTGCGATGTACCGATGTATTATCACAGGGCGTGGAGCACGCGCATGGCGCTGCCTCTTAAATCAGTTATGGAGTTGTCGCAGCCTGGGGAGTACTATATTGAGCGCTATCCTGTAATCAGTTACAATTACGGTGGTCAGCTAATTTTATGAGACCAGTTGTACAGCAATATTTCGCCAACTGTCAAGGGGGAGATCAGCAGAAATTGTATTCAGATCAGTTATTGCCTCACCTTTTGTCTGAGCTTCACGCAGACAACGGTCGGCAATAGCCACGGCCTTACATATTCCTGTCAGCTCAGCCAAAGGTTGATTATGATTCGCGGCAACCTCAACTAAAGTCATTGGCATATTCCACCAGAGAAGCAGGGAACTGCCAAGCTGGGTATGGGTAATACCGAAGATTTCTTTTTCAAAAATCTCGGCTGAGTAACTATACATTTTTTTATTTTTTAAATAACGCATATAAGAGGAACAGTGACTTGACAAAAAAACAAGCTTGCCGATATCATGCAGTAACGCTGCAGTTGCCGCCTCTTTTTCACGGCCGGGAGAAACTGTCGGGGCTATTATGGCGGTCAATTGACTGACCTGCAAACTATGAGAGGCAATATTTTTTGTCTCTTGCCGACAGCCTGTTGTTGGTGGGAAAACCAGCATTGAGCAGAAAAAAAGCACTATTTCCTTTACCTGGCCGGCACCAAGAAATGAAACAGCGTGATGAACATTGGAAATTTTGTTTGTCCTGGAAAACACAGCCGAATTAACAACTTTTAAAAGACGGAGCGATATTGCCACATCACGTTCCACTACCGCGGCCAGCTGATCGATTGAAAATTCCGGATCACGGACAAGCTCATCAATTTCCTGAACCACGGCAGGCAGAGAAGGCAAACCAATATCTGATTCGATAAATGCCCAGCATCTACGAATCTTCAACCTGGCACGGGTGGCAAGATCATTAATAAAAAATTCGGCAAAATCAGCAGAAGCTATCGGCAAAGCAAAATAACGGTGTGCGATACCGCCGGCTACCAGTCTTCTTAAATAATCAATTTTATCTTTTCGTGAAAATATTATCCTGATCGCACTGGGAAATTTTCTCTGGGCCCAGAGCAGAAAATCCTCCCGGGAGTCAGTGGATTCCGGCGAATCAAAACGGCAGAAAATTATATCCGGCGAGACTCCTGCCATCACCCGCCGAGCTTCCTGGGTGGATAGAAATGGAAACACGATGTGAGGCCATTTCTGCCAGAAATCAGTAAACCACTGCAGGCTTTCAGTTTCAGAATCAACCAGATAAATGCTGTAAATCTTTTTTTTCTTCATTAAAATAGTATATATAACTAAGGCTGGCGAGCATACTTATGTAAGACAGACTTATCGCGTACAAGTGAACCCTTAACATCATAGTATACTTATTTAACTTTTTTATTCTATAAATATTTTGGTCAGTCAGGGCTTTGAATGTGGGCGGGCAGCCCGGCTGAGCATGAAAATCAGCCTGATATTGTCCTGATTCAACGCTGACCTGACACTCATTTTTGACCTCTGGTATCGTAACCGTTCACCAGGGAGTAAATCTTTGCAGCATTTAAGTCTCTAAGCTTTTTTCCAAGACTCAGCTTGAAAAAAGAGGCCCCTTCGGGGCAGTTGAATCTGCAATCATGATGCATATATTTATTGAG
>JANTFJ010000349.1 GCA_024763495.1 Desulfobulbaceae bacterium
GAATAGAAGCCGTAGCGAAAAATTGGAGAATTGAGACCATTTTTTCGGTCATTTTCTGCGAATAGCAGCGCTATTTAAAGAAAATTAGCGGAAAAATTGGCCAATTTATCCGATTTTGCAGTAGGTTCGCTATTCTCGGACAGCCTCCTAGTAACTATGTAATCGTTCACCAGCACTTCATCTGCGCACGATCAGGCTGTCTTACATAGCACAAGTATGCTGCGCCGGCCAGATCAAGCACAGCTAAAGCGAATGAAGTGAGCCCCCGTAAGGTACGGCTGAACAGTTCCCAATAAATTTAACATCTATTTACTATGAGCGCTGTAAAATTTAACGAAGATATTATTCGCAAAATTGCCGAATTATACCAGGACATGGAAGAAAAATACGATGAAGTAGCCTGTCGGCTTGATTTTTCCTGTAACGGCTGTCCTGACAATTGTTGTGACAGCTATTTTCTTCATCATACCTATACTGAATGGGCTTATCTCTGGGAAGGGTTAAAGGAATTGGCCCCGGAGAAGCTGGAGGAGATAAAGAAACGGGCCATAGAGATTATTTCCGCCAGTGAACGGATGCTGAGCCAGGGCGAACGTCCTACGCTCATGTGCCCATTAAACGATAATGGTCTCTGCGCTCTTTATAAACATCGACTTATGATCTGCCGCCTACATGGCGTGCCCTCGGCCATGACCAGGCCGGACGGCAAAAAAATTACATTTCCCGGCTGTTTTCGCTGCCAGAAAATTGTCGGAGATAATGAAACAGCCCACCTTGACCGTACCAGGATGTATCAACGCCTGGTAGAGCTGGAAATGGAATGGCTGGGCCCCAAAAGAACTATCCTGCCCAAACTGAAACTTACTATCGCCCAAATGATTGTCAAGGGCGCTCCCCATCTTACCTACTGCCGATAGCCTGTCCGAGGAGCCCCTTCCGCAGAGTCTCGTACCTCGCTTACCTGCTTCCGGAAGAGGCACCAACATATCATGATACAGGGGTGACTCAATGTTCAGCAAAAATCTTATGGTAACTACTCATGGGGTAAGCACCTAATGATTGCAAATACTGATTTACTTTTGTTCGGCCAGGGTTTAAGGTCAGGCAATTCAGCCTCCCAGCAGAAAGACTATAATCTGGGCCTTATGTGAACATTTTCAAGATACAGGTTGTTGTAAATCCGTTACCTGGGAGGCTGTCCTGTAATATAATCCTCCTGAAGCGATTCGTGATTTTCAAATTCCAATGCTGCCCTTTCCTGATATTGACCCGGTGATATTTGCCTTCGGCCCTTTTAAAGTCCGCTGGTACGGGGTGATGTATGTCCTGGGTTTTATCGCCTCTTTCCAGCTTGTCCGACTCCAGATTCAAAAATTCAGGCTTACCAGACTCGAAGGGCTTTTTGATAATCTCAATCTCACCCTGATTATTTCCCTGGTACTTGGCGGGCGCCTGGGATACGTCCTTTTTTACAACTTCAGCTATTACCTGGGCCACCCCCTGGAAATTCTGGCCACCTGGGAGGGAGGCATGTCTTTTCACGGCGGACTGCTGGGCGTATTGCTTGGCGGCTATTGGTTCTGTCGAAAAAATGGGTTAAACTTTCTGGAAACCGCTGACATATATGTAGTAACCATCCCCATTGGCCTGGGGCTGGGGCGAATCGGCAATTTTATCAATGGGGAATTGTACGGGCGGCCCGCCGACGTTCCCTGGGCCATGATTTTTCCCGGCGGCGGCCTGGTTCCCCGCCATCCTTCCCAGCTTTACGAAGCATTGCTCGAAGGAGCGCTGCTCTTTATTATTCTCTGGAAACTCAAAGATCGGCAGCACAAGGCAAACTGGCCCAAAGGAACCATGCTGGGACTTTTTCTTTTTTTTTACGGCTTGTTACGTTCATTTGCCGAATTGTTTCGCCAACCGGATCGGCATATCGGCTACCTGGCCGGATTTATTACCAGGGGACAGATACTAAGCGGATTGATGATTATTGGCGGGGTGATAATGCTGATCCTGCTCCAGCGGCAGCAAAAACGATAGGCGCTCGAAAAAGTACACCCAGGCCGACCCCCACCCCATAACTGTAAAGGATTCAGGGACACCGCCATGCGCGTACTCCACGCCCTGCGACAATACATCGGTATATCACAGGGGGTGAGGGTGAAGCGCATGCAGGGTGGTGTTCATGGAGCGCTTACCGGGTAACAATCATACTGCCGCCCCAGCTCCGCAATCCTGGCCAGGGACACGTTAAGCCTTTCCGGGCTGATAACATTCTGCTCACAGGCTTTTTCCAGCTTATCCCATGCCCTCCTGATTTTTTCATGGTCATGACAGATCAGCAGCAAGTCAGCTCCGGCCTGAAAAGCCTTTAGAGCCGCATCAGCAATGCTCAACTCATTTTCAATAGCTCCCATTTCCAGGTCATCGGTAACCACGACTCCCTTGAAATCCATTTCCCCGCGAAGAATTTCTGTTAAAATATGATAGGACAGGGTTGCCGGAGTATCAGGATCAAGATGCGGATACACGGTATGAGAAGTCATAATTGTTCCTACTCCAGCAACGACAGCACTTTGGAAAGGAATGATATCTTCTGCCAATTCCACTTTACTCCGGTTTACTACAGGCAAAAGAAGATGGGGATCAAGCCTGGCACCGCCCAGACCGGGAAAATGTTTGGCGCAGGCCGCAACCCCCTGGCGCTGCATAACCTTGATGATTAGAGCGCCAAGTTTTGCGACCTGGCGGGGATCATGGCCCAGGGAGCGTTTTTTTATAAAAAAATCGGGCTGATCAGGACAGATATCCAGTACCGGGGCAAAATTAAGATTGATGCCAACCTGGCGCAATTCGCGGCCACAGATCTCAGCATAGCCGACAAGTTTTTCTTCGGCATCAGGGGATTCGGCATATTTTCTGGCATCATCAAACTGGGTAAAAGGCGGGGCAAGCCGAGCCACGGTGCCGCCTTCCTGATCAATGGCAAACAAAGGTGAAGCAAGTCCCTCTTCATGACAGATTTCTGCCAGGTCAGCGGTTAACTTACCCAGTTGATCCGGATTAATTACGTTACGTTTAAAAATAATAAAATTATTTATCCGATAATTTTTAATCAAATCCAGAGTGGACTTATCAATTTCCGGCCCCGGCAGCCCGACCATAAAAAGTCCACCAGTCCCGCCGTTTATTTTGTTATTATTCATTGTCCGTAACTACTCATGGGGCAAGCACCTAGCCCAGATAAACTGGAAGAGAAATTAAGGTTCTGGACTCTGTTCAGTACTCGCTTGACGGGTGTAAGTCCCTTAACAGTAGATGCAGATAGCGAACATAGTGAGACCTTCGAGTTATTTATTTTAAAGAAAGTTTTCAATTTCTTGCCACTCTTTTCAGT
>JANTFJ010000350.1 GCA_024763495.1 Desulfobulbaceae bacterium
CGCCATGTGCCCGTTTCAACGCTCGCGATAATACATCAGGTATATCGCGGCGTTTAAACGGGTGCAGGGTGGTGTTCATGGAGCGCTTACCTGATTTGAGTTATAAATCAACCACATTCATGCTGAGCTTATATCCCTCTGTACATGAAAACACAACTAACTGACCAGCATCCTCACTTTCAACATGGTAACGAGAAATCATTCCGTAAATAATTTCAAGTTCATCTTTGTGACAGGTAGGCAGGTAAATCCTGAAAACCCTGGGGTCGTAAAAACGAAAATAGAGCGATTTGCCGTCTTCGTCATAAACCATGAGAAATTTACGAAAATGACGCTGAAGTTCATTGAGTTTGAATGAGACCGGAGCCTGCAGAAAAATTCCCCAACTCTCACCCCATCCATTATTCAAAAGCCAATCGGTAAAAGGATCATTTTTTTTAAGATGAACAAGGTAAGGCGCTACTGTGGCCAACTCTTCAGCCTTGGCACCATGGTAAAGACAGATGCTCTGGACATCCGACTCCATTATTTTCGAATAAATCACTTTATCGCGTGCGGTATCCAGGATAGCATAGGTGCTTACAGGAAATTGCTCATCCGGCGTCATAAAGAGAATCTCTTTAATTTTCTCAAGTTGCTGTAGTTCAAGCATTCATCACCTTTTCTATTATCAGGGGATCATGACTTTGGCCTGGCCGGCAAAATTTATGCTGATAACTCCCCCCCACATGCACGTACACATAGAGGTATCGTTTAACGCCGGTATATTGCCGATTAAAACGGTCGGTGAGCCAGGAGCCCATGGCGCTACAGTAACAGGTACACATGGTACTGGTGTGAGAACTCCTGCCGCAGCAGTAGTTGCTGCGGCAACGGCTGGATTTAAAATGCTCTGGCACATTCCGAAGGGCATAATGTTCAGCATTGGAACATTATCCATGATAACAGCCGCAGGTTTGTTTTCCGCTAAGGTTCGATTAACAGGAAGTACAGTCAATGCAGATGGGGCTAACCCAAAACTGCATTGCAATATTGCTCCGGAACAAACTTGAAAAGCCATTGCTGGTTATCTCCCGGCAAATTTTTTTAAGGAGCCGACACGGGCTCCACAATCAGGTCGGTCAGGTATCGCAGAACGGCGTCCCGGATTCCGCAGCATTTACAAGTGTCTGCGCCTGGGCTGAAGTGGACTCAATCGCTGGAGGAGGCGCTGCTGCCGGGGGTGGGGGGGCAGCCTGCATCTCTATCGCGGAACCGGGTTCCGCGTTATCCGCCTCATCCGGAAGTACCGGCGCCGCGGGCGAACAGCCGGAGCCGTTATACGGCGGATATCCACCGTTAATATTGACCATGATACCGTCAATATGCACTCCGCTATTATCAACAACTATGCTGCTGCTCCCTACTTTGAGAGTAATACTTATTCCCGCCTCTATGACAACATTTAAGCCTGCCTTCAGGTGAATTTCCATGCCCGCATCGACAGCATAATTAGATCCGACTTTTTCCAGCAAATCCAAACCGGTTTTTAAGGACATAGTTCCATCAACCTGCTCGTTATGATCCCCATTTACCGTAAGATGTTTATCTCCCTTCACCTGTTCGAGTTGATCTTCACTAATAATGAGATGCCGTTTGGAGCCGACAGCCTCCCGGGATTCGCCTTTCACCCGGACATCCTGACTGTTTTCAGCATGGATAAAAAGTTGTTCTTCTCCTTTTTTATCCTCAAAGCGGATTTCATTAAATCCTCCCCCGCCAGGAGAGGAGTAAGACTTGAAAGCGCTTTTAGTTTTTTCAGCTGGTAGAGGATATGGTGGAGTATTTGTGCCATGGTATACCCGCCCTGTTATAATTGGCCGGTCAGGATCTCCTTCCAGATATTCGACAATAACTTCGTGACCGATGCGCGGGATAATCATTGATCCCCAACCTGTACCGGCCCAGGCCTGGCTGACTCGAATCCAGCATGAGCTGCTTTCGTTATTTTCACCCTCCCTGTCCCAGTGAAACTGCACTTTGACCCGGCCATGCTCATCCGTATAAATCTCTTCGCCTTCGGGGCCGACAACAATAGCGGTCTGGGTTCCGGCAATAAGAGGTTTAGGTGTATTTAAAAGCGGTCTATAGGGAACTTCATGTGGTATACAGGAAAAAGAATTGACGTATCCGCCCTCCACCTGGTTTGAACCGCCGACACCCTGAGTAACCATATGGCTTACAGAAAGCAGGACATAGGATATGTTCATATCGTCACGAGGATGTTCGGTCAGGTCAAATTTATAACCGCTGACAAAGGCTCGACAGTTGCTTGATCCGGTGATAGTCGTAACCTTTGCTTCTTCCGCCTGCATACGGATATTGGCTATGGCATCTCCTCTGGATCTTGTCTGAAATTCTCCTGGGTAATCGTATACTTCTCCTTCATCGGGGCCAAGATACTGGATACTGGTAGCATCAACCAGCAGATTAGCGTTAGGAGTCTTAAAATTAAAGTCTTTTGTGCTGTATCTTCCGACCCTGATTTCCTGCGTATTTTCAAGAGACATGATAACATCATCGTCCAGCAGGCTTTCACTTCCGGTAGACATCTGGTAACGGGCAGATTCCTGTAGCGGACATGGTTGATGTTCGCCGGGAGAATCAGCCAGGACCAGAACATGTCTATTTTGCTCATGTTCAAAAAAATAATAGATACCTTCTTCTTCAAGCAGTCTGGAGATAAAGTTAAAATCAGTTTCCCGATATTGAACACAATATTCACGATTATCATATGTAGCACTGAGCCGTAATTGATAATCAGAAAAATTTTTTTCGGAAAAAATCTGCTCGACAAGATCAGGGACTGAAATGTCTTGAAATATTCTGGAATCGGATGTTCTGGTCAAGAGCCAGAACCAGGGAACCATGGTGGCGGTGTAAGCTGATAAATCGTGGAAATTATCAGCTTCGACAGCACTGCTTGTCTGGGCAAATTTGGAAATAATACCATTAAAGTAGCGAAGTGAACCATCAGTCTGCACGATAGAAACCGTAACCGCATGGCCTATAATATCAGCGAAAGAAATATTAGGATTTTCTGACAGACATTTAAATTCAAAACTGAATGGCGTTGAAAGCTGTTCCGTCCCCATGAACTCGACAAGCAATAACACATCAGTCCCTAGCGGAGTATCAATGGAAATGAGTCTGTTTTCCTGAGTGATCATGGTTTCACCCTGCAGGCTGACATTTGAAATTTACAAGCACTATATGCTGATGAGATAAAGTCGTTTTCTAATATCTCAACTTTCGGAGTTGATATAATTGATTGAAATTATTTAATATAATTGAATAAATTCGTCTGTCATTCCGGCATGTTTTTAGCCGGAATCCAGAAA
>JANTFJ010000351.1 GCA_024763495.1 Desulfobulbaceae bacterium
AGGGCTACGTTGAGGATTTTGACTGACCATGATCGTTTCAAAATGTGTTATAGTTCCCCCTCTAAAATGGGAAGTTAATTTTGAACGGGCCCTTAACAGGTTAATTAACAATAGTACAACATGCCGGAATACAGATATCATCAACAGCCCGGTTGCGGCGGCTGTCTATTTTTTATCATGATTGCCCTGCTGCTTTTTGGCGGTGCCCCCCTGCTCTTCGAGGTCATGGGCTTTCTACTGGTCAGCGGTCTTTTTTTTATTTTTTTTATTTTTGCCGCTATCTGGGGCACATCCTCGTATGTCCGATACAAAGTAAGCAATTATGAACAGCAGCAGAGTGAAGATCGTAATCATTTTGTCCAGCTGTTGACCCATATACTGGTTAAAATAGCCCAGATTGACGGCGTTGTTACCAGGGCTGAAGTCCAGACAATCAAAAATTTCTTCCGGGTTAATCTTCATTATAATCAGGAACAGATGTTCTGGATAAATGAACTGATCAAGGAGGCATCCCAGTCCACTGAGACCATTGATTCTCTTCTGACCCAGTTCAAAAATTCCTTTGCCTATGAACCACGACTGATTTTAGTTGAACTGGTTTACCAGGTTCTTTATACCAAGGAAAATATTCTGCCCGAAGAATTGGATATGGCCGCCAGAATTGCGGCTTTTCTTGATATTTCCCAGTACGATCAGCAGACAATCTGGAGCAAATACCATTACCGCCGCCGGCAGCAGCCCGGAGTTTCCCAGGAACAGAAATATTATGAAGTTCTTGGCCTTAGTCCGGGAGCGGAATTCAGTGAAATTAAAAAGGCCTACCGTAAATTGAGCATGAAGTATCATCCTGACAAAGTAGGACACCTTGGTGAAGAATTTCGTCGGGTGGCGGAAGAAAAAATGAAAGACATAAATGTTGCCTACGATTACTTCAGCAAAAAAATGTCATAAAAAAAGGAGTTTAAAGATGTCGATTTCCATAAAAATGAATGATTTTGCCCAGCGGTCTTCCTGGATTCGCAAAATGTTTGAAGAGGGGGCCAGATTAAAAAAAGAATTTGGCGCGGAAAATGTATTTGATTTCAGTCTTGGCAACCCTGACCTGTCCCCTCCCCCGCAATTCTCTGAGACTATCAGGAGGCTTGCTAATGATGAAAAACCGGGAATACACGGTTATATGCCCAATGGAGGTTATCCCTTTGTCCGTGAGGCTGTTGCCCGGCAGATTTCACAGGAACAGGAAATTACTGTTAATGCCGATGAAATGCTGATGACCTGCGGTGCGGCCGGAGCATTAAATGTCGTCTTGAAATCTATTCTAAATCCAGGCGAGGAAATAATAATTCTCGCTCCATTCTTTGTTGAATATAATTTTTATGTGGACAATCATGGCGGGGTCACTAAAATCGTCAATACCAGGGAGGATTTCAGCCTTGACCTTGAGGCGATTGCCGCGGCAATTACGAAAAAAACCAAGGGAATTATCATCAACAGTCCCAATAATCCCACCGGCCAGATTTACTCCGCCGGTGAACTGGATGAACTGGGCTCAATTTTAACCATTGCCCAGGAAAAATTTAATTCGACTATTTTTCTATTAAGCGACGAGCCATATCGTAAAATAATTTATGACGATAATGTTGTTCCCAGCATTTTCAAAGCCTATAAAAACAGCATTGTTGTCTCGTCATATTCCAAGGATTTATCTCTGCCCGGAGAACGAATCGGCTATATTGCCGTTCATCCGGAAATAACCGACAAAGCTCCACTAATCGGCGCCATGACCCTGGCCAACCGAATTCTCGGATATGTTAATGCTCCGGCCCTGATGCAGCGGGTAGTTGCAGAACTTCAGGGACTGACGGTGAACTGTTCTATTTACACGCGGCGCCGCGAAATCTTCTGTAAAATCCTGACGGATGCCGGTTATGAATTTACTCCACCAAAAGGAGCCTTCTACATCTTTCCTAAATCTCCCTGGGAAAATGATGCTGATTTTGTCGCCCATCTGCAAAAATTTAAAATTCTTGCCGTCCCCGGTCGTGGCTTCGGAATGCCCGGCTATTTCCGGCTGGCCTTCTGTGTTGATGACGGGGTAATAGAACGTTCGGCCGCAGCCTTCAACGAGGCTGTAAAATAGTGTCTGTCCATAAACGGCCGCAATGAACATCTTGATTCTTGAACCTTATTACGGTGGTTCTCATAAATCATTTCTCGATCAGTTAAGCCTGACGCTGCCATACAATTTCCACTTTCTTACCCTGCCGGCTCGAAAATGGAAATGGCGAATGAGGCTGGCAGCTCCTTACTTTGCCGAGCGCCTGGCCGGACTGGATATTGATCTGGTTTTATGTTCAACCTTTGTTGATGTGGCTGCCCTGCGTGGTTGTGGCCCTGACTGGCTGCGGCATATCCCTGTTTTAACCTATTTTCATGAAAACCAGTTTGCTTATCCGGTCCAGGTAAACGATGAACGGGATTTTCACTTTGCCCTGACCAACTATACCACGGCACTGGCCTCAGATCGCCTGGCCTTCAATTCTTTATATAATTATAAAACTTTTATTAACGGCTGCCGTGATATTCTACGCCTCGCCGTGGATATGCCCCTGGAAAACATAGAAAAAATCCAGCAAAAATCAATTATTCTCCATCCGGGACTTGATCTCAGTCCCATTGACCAGACCCATGTGCCGAAAAAAAATGAACTGCCGGTTATTATCTGGAACCACCGCTGGGAACACGACAAAAACCCGGAACTATTTTTTTCAACACTTTATGAACTGGAGAAAGAGGGAGTGGACTTTAAACTGGTGGTCATGGGGCAATCATTTACGCGTCAGCCGAAAATATTCAGCAGGGCTAAAAAAATACTGGCTGATCGCATCGACCATTTTGCTTTTGCGGAATCCCGCCAGGAGTATATTAACCGGCTGCGCCGGGGTGATGTGGTGATTTCAACCGCGCTTCACGAATTTTACGGTATAGCGGTTATTGAGGCGGTCAGGGCCGGCTGCACCCCCCTTCTACCTGACAGGTTATCTTATCCTGAACTATTCCCGAGAAATTTTTTATATCAGGAAGGGGAACTTCTAAATCAATTAAAAAAAATATTACTGGAACGTAATTTTCTTTCCAGTCAACAATGTCAGAAACTGACCAGCCGTTTTTCCTGGACTGAACTGAAAGATGACTATATTAACTGGTTTCAGCCTGAATAACGTAAGCGCTCCATGACCACCACCCTGCACCCGTTTAAACGCCGCGATATACCTTGATGTATTATCGCGAGCGTTAAAACGGGCACATGGCGGCATCCCTGAAACGCTTACAGGCCGTGCCTTCTCAAAAGTCAAGGTGTGGTTTATTGAT
>JANTFJ010000352.1 GCA_024763495.1 Desulfobulbaceae bacterium
TAATTTGACACTCACTTCGTCATTCCGGCATGTAGTTGGCCGGAATCTATAGACATTAAGCAGCTTTCTGGATCGGAGTCTCGTTCCTCGCTTACCTGTGCCTGCGCAGCATACTGGTGTTATTCAAGCAGGCTCAAATGGGCGAAGAGGTAAGCACCCTTAAAAACAGGGCATAAACTCCGACTCCGTGAGGTGCTAGTGGACGCTTACGAGTTTTTAATACATATCATAACAGGCCAGCACCCCTTCGATGCCGCCGTTAAGCAGGGGTTTTTTCCATGTTGGCCGCAGTCCCACGCTTTTTAACAGTTTTCTTTTTCCCAGATATAAAATTGCCCTGGAGCCTGTGCAGTTTTGTTTTAGAAAATCGCCTAATTCCTTCATGAAAGCAGCCATGTCCGCATGTTTATCCAGACGAATTCCATGGGGAGGATTAGTCAGGATAACAGTATCGCGCAGTTTTTTGTTTTCCTGAAAGCGCATTATGTTGATTTTTACCATATTCCCGGAAGGTAAGTGCTGTAAATTTTTATGGGCCGCCCTGACCGCCCTGGCGGACATATCTCCTCCGCTGATTAATCCCGGTGGTAATTCCTTAATTTTACTATCTGCTTTCTGACGGACAATCTGCCAATCTTTTGATGAAAAATCAGGCAGTTGTTCAAAGCCAAATTTTTGTCTCAACCAACCGGCTGGAATCCGGCAATAACTCATCAAAGCCTCGGCCAGTAATGTTCCGGAACCACACATGGGGTCAACAAGAGGTTGCCTGCCGTCCCAGTCTGCCAGCCTGACAATGGCTGCGGCCAGGGTTTCCCGCATTGGCGCCTCCACACTTTCAAGCCTGTATCCTCGTTTATGCAGGGAACCTCCTGATGTGTCCAGGCTGATAGTCGCCCGATTTTTTTCAACTCGCAGATAAAAACTGAGGTCAGGACTTGTGGTATCAACAGAAGGCCGTTTCCCGGATTTTTTTCGTAAATAATCAACTATGGCATCTTTGACGCATAATGCCGCGTAACCGGAATGCTTTATCCGGCTGTGGGCAACTGTAGCATGAACAGCAAAGGTTTTTCTGTGATTAAGCAGTTTATGCCATTTAATTTTCATGGCTGTTCTGTAAAGATATTTAGTGCTGTGGCAGTCAAAACTGAGCAGGGGGGCCAGAACGTGGGTACAGAGCCTGGATTGATAATTTATCCGATACATTGTCGGCAATTCAGCATTGAAATAAAGACCACGGTAAACCGTTTTAATATCGCTGGCGCCAAGTTCGGCTAATTCTGCGGCAGCTGTTTCTTCAAGCCCCTGATCCGCCTGAGCAAAGAAGCGCTGGTTTTTTTGATAGGTAAACACTATTTATGATATTTAGTTCCGGCTTTAATGGTATATGCCCGGTAAAGTTGTTCCAGGAGAATTAATCTGGCCATTTCGTGGGTAAAGGTCATTCTGGAAAAAGAAATTTTCAGATCAGCCTTTTCAAGCGCTTCCTGAGAAAGCCCTAAGGGGCCGCCGATTATAAAGGATACAGTGCCATATCCCTTCATTTCCCAGGCGCTGATTCTGGCAGCCAGTTCTTGAGAAGATAATTGAACTCCATGCAGATCGAGCGCCACCAGTAATGATGATTTTGTCGTTTGCGCCAAAAGTTGTCTGCTTTCAGCCAGTTTTTGCTGCCGGGCTGATTTCCTGCCTTTTTTCTCTTTCAGCAGGTGTATTTTAAATTCAACATAATGGCTAAGCCTTCGACAATAATCGTTAATTCCTTCAGCCAGGTATGCAGCCCTGGTTTTGCCGGGCGAAACAAGCTCTAATTTCACTATTCGGCGTCCAGCATCATGGAAAGAACTTTACAGAAATTTTCATAACCCATTTCGGTTTTCAGGCCGGGACATGATTCCGTAATCGCGGTAAAATTGGCATAGTCGTGGAGAATGCTGGGATGAAGGGGCCATTGTCTGCAGCGCCAGGGGCGACCTGGATGGGCAGAGCAGCCATCATCGTAAAAGATGCAGTGACCGTCAACTGTCTTCATCTGGATGACATTGCCGGTGATGCGCAGATATTTTTCCTTAACCTCATCAACGTCCATCTCCAGGTAGTCAACCATGCGCTTCAAGTCTTCCGGGGTTAATGACACCGTTGTTTCGCCATGGCAGCAGTAACCGCAGCGCTGACAGGTAAATATCTGCTCCATCAGTTCTGTTTTATCTTTACTCAATTTTTTCCTCGTTATTGATTGGTGCCTTATTTTTGAACATGGTGTCTTGTGGACAAAACTGCTGTCCTGCCACATCAGTATTATCGCAGGGTTAAAGCGCGTACATGGCAGCGTCCCTGAACCCCTTACAGTTGGGATGCGCCGCCTGGGTGTATTTTGTTGAGCCCTAAGCAGTGCCTGTCACATCTTCAAAAATGGCAATATTGACACCATATTTTTTACAGATATTACGCCATTTATCTTCGGGCGCTACCTTGAAAAGATCATTGTAATCTGCCGGCAGCATCAACCAGCCGTCCCTGGTCAATTCATTTTCCAGCTGTCCCGGACCCCAGCCAGAGTAACCAAGGATGAACAGATAATCAACCGGGCCTTTATCTTCGGCAATATCATAAATAATGCGGGAATCTCTGGATAATATAATTGACTCACTAACCGCCAGGCTATACTCGCTGGATTTATATTCTGCCGAATGAAGAAAAAAACCGGCCTCTTGATCTACCGGGCCGCCGATAAAAATTCTTGGCATTACAATATCAGGTAAGGTAATATCCATGCCTTTAATGATATTTGCCAGATTGATATCCGGAAGATAATTGTTGACCACCACTCCCATTGCCCCTTCCTGGAGAGAATGAGAACATATATAGATAACCGTCTGGGTAAAACGGGGATCAGGCATTTTCGGGGTTGCGATCAAAAAGTGATTCGCGTAGTTTTCCATTTAATCCTCAAAAGTAGCATTAAATTAAATAGGTAGGCATGGGCCGATAACTATGATAAAATTATCAGGCAGTTCTTTCCGCATGATATTTGCAGTTTTAACTGTTATTTAAGGTCGTAATTATAATTTTTTTTGTTTTTTTGGAAACTTAAGATTATTATTTTATATAATCGTTACTGATTTATTAAAACTGAATTTAGCTATTTGGACAAGTGCTAATATCCCGACCCATAAAAATGTGCGGCCTGGATATAAATTGTACTCCTTTAGGGGCGGCGCCAGGCGATCAATTAAGTTTGTCGGCATTTCCCCCTTGTCCGTTTAAATGATAGCGATCAATAAACCACACCTTGACTTTTGAGAAGGCACGGCCTGTAAGCGTTTCAGGTATGCCGCCATGTGCCCGTTTCAACGCTCGCGATA
>JANTFJ010000353.1 GCA_024763495.1 Desulfobulbaceae bacterium
TAAGCGAGGAACGAGACTCCGATCCAGAAAGTTAGTCCATTATCCCTGGATTCCGGCTAAAAACATGCCGGAATGACGAATCGCCTATTATTTTTTTTGCCATAACAAGTCGAATTTATTAGTAAAATAACAAGTCCGAAAGTTGAGTGATAATAAAGTTTGTAGGAGCACCCCAAGGGCATTTCCTCCGGGCACCCAGCCCTCTGGGCGATTCATGTGATGAGCTTTGCTCGATTTTTTATCGCCCAGAGGGCTGGGCTCCTACAGGTAACTGCTTAAAAGCGTGTATAATATTTGTTTAACAAATATTTACCGGGAATTTTACCCGGTTTGGGCCTGCTTACACAGCAACAGTATGCGGCGCAGGCACAGGTAAGCGAGGAACGAGACTCCGAATGAACAGGTAAGGCACCCTTAAAAACAGGGCATAAACTCCGACTCCGAATCTAAGGCACTGGTAAACGCTTAGAGACTTAAATGTTGTACAGATTTATTCCCTGGTGAACGGTTACATAAATTCTATGAGAAAGTAGCGGGGCAGGGTGTGAACGAAGCTATTTCTCTGACAATAACCCGATAATTTCAAACAAGGTTTTGTTGCCTGTTGATAATTTTTCGTTTACGATTAAAATATCATAAAATATCAATAATTTCTAATTTGATCTAAGGGCTCACTCAGAAATAATTTTACGCTTTGTAAGCGTTCACCAGCACCTCACGGAGTCTACGCTTACCTCTTTGCCCTTTTGAGCCTGCTTACATAGCAACAGTATGCGGCGCAGGCACTGGTAAACGCTTAGAGACTTAAATATTGCAAAGATTTACTCCCTGGTGAACGGTTTTACCATATTTAAAGTCCCAACCACAATATATCTTAGGCCGATTTTCCATCGACAATGTCGATGCAGCCTGAATAATAGAATAAATGTAACTACTCATGGGGTAAGCGTCCTAACTTCGCTACCCCCTGTAATTGTAACTGGTTACAGGGTGCCGTAGATTCTCGTGATCAGGTCGGCGCAGCATATTAGTCATACGTAAGCCGGACTGATCGCGGAAATATGCGGTGCCCTGTGAGCAGTTACGAATAAATTTTCCATTTGGTTAAAAAGCAATTAAATGAAGAGAAAACTACTTGGCTCTGAGCGTGTCGTCTGGAAACGAGGCGCAATATCATTAAATTTAGTTGTTGTTGCTCATGTTAAAGGGGTTGTTACTTCGGCAGAACTTGAAAAGTCCTGGCAGGTATTGCAGGAAAAACACCCCATGTTAAAGGTTCATTTAGAGCAGGATCAACAGACAGAGTTTTTTGTGACAGAGGGTACCGGGCATATTCCAGTTCGGGAGGTACCATTAACAGCATATAGCGACTGGCAGACAGAGGCTGTCGCGGAACTGCATACCCCATTTGATAACTTTTCTACAATGCCCTTTGCCAGGTCGGTTCTGCTGACTGCTGCCGATCGCTTTAGTCTTATTGTCACCTGTCATCATTGTATTTGTGACGGCTTATCCGCGACATTTCTTATCCGTGATATTCTTAATTGCCTTGCCGGACAGCCGGAACTCGTTCGTCCGTCTTCTGAAGATCTTCTTCTGGATAACATGATTCCGGCTGCTGTCAAGCTCCCTGCCTGGCTAAAAAAAGGGCTTGCCGGTGTTAATTTTCTGGCCGGAAAATTAAAAAAACTTAATCATGCCGCTCTAATTCCAATGCCGGAAAGCAGGATACTGGCCTGGAACATTACGGCAGATCAGACCGCTTCCCTGTTAGCGGCCAGCAAAAAAAACAAGGTAACAGTACATACGACTATTTCAACAATATTTCAAGCAGCGCAATATGATGTTCAGGGCGATAAAGAGGCTTTTTTAAGAAAGATATACACTCCAGTCAGTGTTAGGGGTAAACTTAACCGGAACGTCGGTGAAAATTTCGGTCTGTATGCCTCCGAGGCATATATTCCCTGGGGATATATGCCGGAGGAGCCTTTCTGGGAAAACGCCCGGGGGTTTCAAAAAATTCTTACTGACTCTATTACGGATCAGAAAGTCTTCAGCGCTATTCTGTTAGTCAATACTCTGCGTCCCGCCCTTATAGATCGCCTGTTGTTATTTTTTTATAAAAAGCAAACTGTTAAATTCGGCTATATCATTTCAAATCTTGGTAATCTTAATTTTCCTGAAAAGTATGGAAGCTTTACCCTGGAAGGAATAAATGGCCCTGTCGGCTATGTCCGGAGAGCGGAAAAAACATTAAGTGTCTTAACGGTGAATAAAAAAATGTTTTTTACCTTTACCTATCGGCCGACGGTAATTTCAGCTGACACCATAGCCTCTATCAAAAATAATGCCATGCGCCTTTTAAAAAAATATACAACGGACTAATGACTACTTTACAAAAAATTAGTGAAAAATTTGACAGGGTTTGCCTGGCAACTCCCGCTGACAACAGGGACATCCTTGATTTTTTTTCATCCATTGCCATGGATACTCAGGCCCTGCAGTTACGGTATGAACGGGCACCGGATTTTTTTACCTTTATCGCTGAGCAGGGTATGCCGGCGGCTGTACATCTTTATAGAAATGATGACGGCTCCATTGGTGGAATCACCTCACTTTCTACCAGGAATTGCCTTGTTAATGGTAAGAAAGCCGCTATCCTGTATGCCGGAGATTTAAGGGTATCAACAAAGATCAGTCGAAAAACCAGGGTGCAATGGCGCAGGCATTATGCCGAATTTACAGCAAATTATAGAAAATGCGAGGATTTAGGCTGCCCGGACTACATGTATACTGTCATAATGGACGGCAATAAAGAGGCTTTGCGGGCTTTTATTAAACCAAAGGCAAACCCTGTCTATCGAAAATTAATGGACTTCAACAGTATTAATATTATCGGTCAGGCATGCCGACCGATCTGTAATTTAATTAACAGGAAACGCCTTAAACATACTGATTATCAAATTGGCTGGGCCGACAATAGTGATTTTTCAATGCTGAAGCAATTCCTCTATAACGAAAACAAAGGGAAAAAAATAGGAACCAATTATTCATTATCAGGTAACGGAGAACTGGAAAGAAGGCTGCAACAGTGGAATAACTTTGCTGTCGACTCATTTGTTATAGTCCGGCAAAATGGTAAAATCATCGCTTGCCTTGCTCCCTGGAGTAACGGCAGTTCACGCCGTATTGTTGTTGAGAGGGCTCCCTTAGCCTTAAAAATACTCGGCTCACTTTTGCCTCTATGTGGACGCATGGCGATTAAAGAAAATCATGAACTCAAGACGTTATATCTGACGTGTCTTGAAATCGATTCCGGAAAACCCCAGCATCAACGAGTAGAAATTTTTGGT
>JANTFJ010000354.1 GCA_024763495.1 Desulfobulbaceae bacterium
ATCCCGACTGGCCTTCCCTGGAGGAAGTCCAGTTTAATGAGCTGCGACTTTCAACCAGGCCCGATTCATTAAAACATTTAAGGATGGTACGGACGGATCATTTTTCCCTGGTGCAGAACCAGGCTCTGCCGCCCTGTAACTTGCCGGATATGACCACCGGCATGTCGACAAATCCCTCCGGTGTTACAGGTGTATCTCTGGCAGATGCTACATCCGGTCCCCGCCGGGCAAATGAGGCCTCGGGATGGGCCTATTATCCCGGCAATGACCGGGATGCCAATGGACGGGCTGTTGACGCGATCTTTTACGTTAATGATGACCGGGCCTATACAGATAATATCGACGCGGCAAACGTGAGACCTTCTGATTTTTAATCAGTCAACCCGGGAAACCCCAGGTTTCCCTGTAGGAGCCCAGCCCCTGGGCGACAAAATATGGAGCAAAGCTTACTGCATGGATCGCCCAGAGGGCTGGGCTCCTACAGTAATAATAACGTAACTATTCAGCTGCACTTCATCTGGGCACAATCAGGCTGTCTTACACAGCACAAGTATGCTGCACCAGCCAGATCACGCACAGCTAAAGCTCATCTGAACAGTTACAGCACAGTGGTTTGGGTAGTTTTTTGCCCTTTGCTGAATAGTTACTAAAGCGGGCATTGCCCACAACCCGGGAAAACCCAGGTTTCCCTGTAGGAGCCCAGCCCCTGGGCGATAAAATATGGAGCAAAGCTTACTGCATGGATCGCCCAGAGGGCTGGGCTCCTACAGTAATAACAACATTGGTCAGCAGTTAACTGATTGATTTATTACACAAAATTACTGCCTATGTTTCTTGTTTTTTATGACAGTTTCTCAGGAGTAAGGCACTAACTTATGAGCAAACTTTTCGACACACTTGAAAAAATCAATCGTAATGAAGTAGCGCCCGACCTGGAGCATCCTGGTGACAGGGAAATCAGCTCCTCGAAAAGGAAATGGCCTCTATATCTGCTCGGTCTTGTGCTTTCAGGCACTTTTCTTTTCTGGGGAATAAATTTTATTCATTTCCAGCAACAAGAAACTATTACAACAAATCATAAAAATCTAAATTTATTAAAAGAGGACAAAACGCCAAACCCCGCGCAGGTGACCGAGCTTGAAACGGCCCGGCTTAAAGCTGAATCAGCAGGGAATATTCCCTCTCCAATCGGCGACAAACATGAAATGGGCAGGATGATTGCTTTAAACAACAAAGGCGTTGCCCTGGTGGCTGATGATCAGCATTGGCAGGGAATTTATTTTTTCGAGAAAGCCAGGAAGTTACAACCTCGACGGATTGAACCGCTGATTAATCTGGCAGTGGCCCTGACTGAATTGCATCTTTACGGCCCGGCCAGACGCTATTTTGATGAGGCCGTCAAATTGGATTCCAACAATCCCCTTCTTCATAAAAACATGGATATTGCTGCCGGTCTAGGTCTCCTGAAGGAATAATATGTTTCAAAAGCTGCTTAAAAAAGAAAATTACCTGGCGTTGACAGGGGACTGCCGGACAACATACCTGACCAGGCTGAACAAAACCAGAAATCACCTGCCGAAGCTTGATGTGCTGGCTATGACTGCCGGCAGCCTTGATGTCGATGTTACCCTGCCTCGTTTACTCGCCGGCGCATCCGGGGTCAAAGGTAATGTTGCCTTGTCTCTTCCTTTAAACTGTTTTGAGGTTTTAGTCCTGACCATTCCTAAAATTCCGGATGAGGCAGTGGCTAAAACTTTACCCTATCATCTGGCAAAAAATCTTGACTGTCCACTTTCCGATTTTATTTATGACTGGCAGATAACCAGTCGTCACCGGGAAACCCTGCATATTTCCGTTTATCTTTACTCGGCCGCGGCCTTTCATCGCTTTAACCAGGAACTGACTCGTCACAATCTTCCGGTTAAATTTTTTGAGGCTGATGTGTTTTCAGCCTTTTCCTACCTGGAACAACAGAGAAGATTGAACGCGAATGACGCTGTTGTCTGTGTTTTGATCTGGGTTAATTCCATATCTTTTGCCGTGTATGAAAATCAAACTATTGTCCTGAGCAGAACTGTCCAGCTTCAGCAGCCGGAGTCATCTTTTGAGGCGGACATGGAAAAATCAGCCGAAACTTTCATTCCTGAAGAATCTTCCGATCCCCTTGAAGAAGACAGCGGAGTTCTCGAATTAGAAGATGAAACCAATATATCCATTTTTTCCGATTTTAATCTTCTCCGCGACGAAGACGAAGAAGCTCTGGAGCTGGAAAACGAGGCGCAGCATGAAGAAACAGTTAACGTGGCTGAACCTGAAGTAAAAACCACAGACAGCAGGGAAGGCTGGGATGTCTATATTCAAAAATTGAACCTGGAGATTATGAGAACCAGGGATTATTACACCTCAGTTGTCAAGGGGAGCGCGATCAAAACCGTAATTGTCGGGGGAGATGAAAAAATCCGGGACAGGCTCAAGGCTGAAATTAAGCAATCGCTTAATGTCCGGGTAGAAGCCTTATCCAGTCCTGAGATAACTACGCAATGTCCACCGCTTTTTAATGTCGTCGGCCTGGGCGCTATTTTACGGTAAACATTATGCTGCAAAGGATCAACCTGGTTCCGCAAATAGCCCTGGCCGAAAAAATCAGGAAAAGAACGCCTGTTTTTTTTATAATATTTATCGTGGTTATCTGTTTTTTTATTTACAGCCGGGTAACGCTCCTCAACTACCGGCTGACGGATAAAGAAAAAGAGATAAACCGGATGGGACAACGAATTGAGGAAACAGATCAGCTTCAGCGACGAATTATTGTCCTCTCAGACCGAATCAGGAACCAGAAAAAGGAATACAGCGAAACAGCAAGTCGAGTAGCTGATATGGAAAACATTGCCGGTGAGAAACGGCACTTTTCTCAAATTCTGACCATCATCAGCAATTCACTGCCATCATCAGTTAAATGCAATAAAATAATTCTCCAGGACAACAGTGGAGAAATTTCAGGCTCCACCCTGCACTACCAGGATTTACCGGAACTGGTGCGGAAAATGAAAGAAGACTCCCGTTTCAGGGTGGAATTGCGGGATCTAGACAGGATTAAGGAAAACAGCCTTGAACCTTTTACCTTTAAGATAGTCTTCACGTTAAAAAAGTGACGAGCAGCAACCATCAGGAAAAGGCGGTATATATCTCCAGTTGTAACTACTCATGGGGTTAGCGTCCTGACTTCGCTAACCCCTGTAATTGTAACTGGTTACAGGGTGCCGTAGATTTTCGTGATCAGGTCGGCGCAGCGTATCAGTCATACGTAAGCCGGACTGATCGCGGAAATATGCGGTGCCCTGTGAGCAGTTA
>JANTFJ010000355.1 GCA_024763495.1 Desulfobulbaceae bacterium
TGCCGCCATGTGCCCGTTTCAACGCTCGCGATAATACATCAGGTATATCGCGGCGTTTAAACGGGTGCAGGGTGGTGTTCATGGAGCGCTTACCATTATTTTTTGAACTGTCCGCAAGTAGCCAAAAATACTCACTGTGTTTTTTTTGCAACATTAATTCCTGCATTATTCATGTTACCCATAATATGTTAACAAAATGCCTATCCTGCTAAAGCTGAAAGAAATAAAATTTTGCGGGGAGAGACAAATGTCTTTCTGTTGACATAACCACCTTATTTAAAAAGAATTTTCTAAAATAGAAATTCATCATTACTATCCTGCAGACACAAGCCATTGATATATTCACGCTTATTCTATCGATCTTATTGGTATTGTCGACAAATGGCTCACTTCTTGCAAATTACCAAAGAAATATTATAATTTCTTATCCAACCATCTTTATTAATTAACAAAATATAGAACCCATGGAAACTCGTCAACATACAATAAAAAAGAAGGTAAGCTTTGCCGGAGTAGGGCTTCATTCCGGCAAAAGAGTAAAACTTACCGTCAAACCGGCCCCGGCTGACAGCGGCATTTGTTTTGTTCGCTCAGACCTTAAACGCAAAGTAACAATTCCGGCATATATAAATCGTGTGGTCAATACCTTTCTGGCAACAACAATTTCCGAAGATAATGTACAGATTTCAACTACCGAACACCTGTTGGCTGCCCTGAACGGCCTGGGGATAGATAACGCGATTATTGAACTTAACAATAATGAAGTTCCCATCATGGATGGCAGTGCCGCGCCATTTGTCCGCATGTTGCACAAAGTAAACCGCAAACGCCAGAAGACGACCAGAAAAGTACTGAAAATTACCAAAGAAATTTGCTGGAGGCAAAACGGAAGCGAAATTAAAATTCTGCCTTATGACGGCTTTAAAATAACCTGTGGAATTGATTTTGATCATCCTCTTATTAAAAGCCAGTCATACTCAATTAAAGTGTCACCTGATTCGTTTAGTAAAGAAATAGCCTCGGCCCGGACATTTGGTTTCCTGGAAGAAGTTGAAAAACTGCAAAAAAACGGCCTTGCTCTCGGCGGCTCGCTTGATAATGCTATTGTTGTAGACCAATCAAAGGTCTTAAATGATGAAGGCCTGCGCTTTCCTGACGAATTCGTCCGCCATAAAATTCTGGATTTACTGGGAGATTTTGCTCTGCTTGGCTGTCAGCTTCAAGGCCATGTTATTGCCAGCAAAACAGGACATACGCAACACCTTGAACTGTTAAAAACAATTGCCGATCATCCGGAATGCTGGGAATTTGTAACTTTCAAACAAAACAAGGAAGATGGTGTTTTTGAGTGGGTTTCCTTAACTTCCAAGGCTGCCGGCAATAAAATTCTGCCTTATCTTGTCCCGCCTGGAATTGACATTTCTGAGGCAGTTGCCTGTTGTTGAGGGGAGCTGCCTGATATTTACAAAAAATCGACCGATTTATCCGATTTCGGAGTCTGTATTTAGCGCTCAATAAAGTACCCCCGAACTGCGACAACCTCATAACTGTAAGGCATTCGGTGATGCCGCCACGCGCGTGCTTCACGCCCGCGATCATACATCGATATATCACAGGGGGTGAAATGGTACAGGGCGCTACCTCTTCATTTGTGCCTGCGCAGCATATTGGTGCTACTGATAATGCCTTTCCACAAAAGATACAAAAACGGCGACACGCCATGGGAAATTCACCGGGCTGACCACAACCTTATCAGCATGGTGCAGAAAGTCCCCATTGCTCCATGTGACGTGCTTGATATTGGGTGTGGAACCGGCAACAATGTAATCTGGTTACAGCAGCAGGGCTTTAATGCAACCGGCATTGACTGCACGGAAATTGCGATACAAAGAGCCAGGGAAAAAGCCGGGAAGGTCAAGATAGACAGCGCCTTTTACGTCCACGACTTTATGGGAAACAATGTTCCCGGCGCACCATTTGAATTTACTTTCGACCGAGGATGCTTCCATCATTTCCTGCAATTTAACAATTTAAATCAATTCGCTGCAAAAGTTGCTCTGGTTCTTAAAAATCAGGGCCTGTGGATGACCATGACAGGAAATGCTGATGAATCACGCGAGGGTCCCGGCCCTCCGCAACTAAGCGCCCGACAAATTGTGCTTGCTGTGGAACCTTATTTTAAAATCATCTCATTAATTGCCGGTCATTTTGACACAGACCAGGAAATACCGGCAAAAAACTGGATTTGTTTGATGAAAAAAAGGTAACTACATAGGGTAAGCGTCCTAACTTAGCTAACCCCTGTAATTGTAACTGGTTACGGGGTGCCCTGTGAGAAGTTACAAAAAAAGATGATAAGAAATTGCTTCTTCAGCAATTGACCCGGAAGGCAAAATGGATGATTACCTCCTCTCTTGCAATCCCAGGAAGTTGTCCGGGAATAGACATTTTTCTCAAATCAGGTGAGCGCCGGACTCCGCTTTCTGACTTGAGATAACTAATTAAAATTATAGAATATCATTAAATAAAATTGTAAATATTCGGATTGGGTAAAAGCTATCCTTCTCTATCCCTTTAAATGTTCGGATAGTGCCCCAGATTTGTTCGTTGCAGTTCCCTTTTGCGCACGGTTTTGCCCAGCAGGATAAGGGCCATGATGAATTCCAGGATGTTGGCGCAGCCATAGAGAAAGATATTGATCAGCATAATGACCTCGATATGGCCTGCCCCGAAAATGAATAACTGAGTACGGGTGCAGGGTGGTGTTCATGGAGCGCTTACTATTGAGGGTGCGGGACGGGATAGAGGATTTCATGGCGAAGAACAAGATTTAATTTCAAAAAGGTCTAGGTTCAGAGCTCACTATCGACCTCACCGGCCAACTGGATTCATCAGTACCCCTTTGAGGGGTATAAGTGCCTTGCCGGATATATAACTACCTTATTTGATTCTGGTTTACTTGCTGAAATAGGACAAAAAAGTCATACAGGCCGTCCTTGAGGGCCAGAAACTTTTTTTGATAGTTGCGATCATAATAGGGCGTGATTTAAGGACTAAACCAGCAGGGCGTTCTAGAAAATAGTATTATGTCCCCGGATTTTAACGCTCAACCAAACTACACCCGGACGGTGACAATCCCATAACTGTAAGGGCTTTAGGGATACCGCCGTGCTTCACGCCCTGCGATAATACATCGGTATATCGCAGGGCTGAAGCGCATGCAGGGTGGTTATTTACAGAGTCCCTAGAATTTATATTTCATGTCAAACATATAGAGATCAGCCTCATCTGCGTTATCCCGTTCCAGCGCTTCATAAAATTGAGCTGAAAAGCCGAAAGACCAATTGCTGG
>JANTFJ010000356.1 GCA_024763495.1 Desulfobulbaceae bacterium
GCGAGCGTTGAAACGGGCACATGGCGGCATCCCTGAAACGCTTACAGGCCGTGCCTTCTCAAAAGTCAAGGTGTGGTTTATTGATCGCTATCGCTGGAGTTATAAGTTACCCCCCCCCGGCGAACGATTACCGATAGCATAACTATGCAGATGTGCCTTAAATGTGTACTGCCAGGCGATGCAAAACCATAATGCCAGGAAATACGTAACTACTCACGGGGTAAGCACCTTAACTTCGCTACCCCCGTAATTCTAACTGCTTACAGGGCATAAACTCCGAATCCGGATGAAGCAGGGCTGAACAATAAGCAAAATTAATTAATTCGTTGCCGTAATAGTTTGCTGATTTTAAAAGTCACCATACTTCTCTTGGAAATTTCCATGGTTTCTCCGGTTCTGGGATTACGACCAACTCTGGCTGACTTCTGGCGCACAGTAAAGGTACCGAACTGAACCAACTTAATTGATTCCTCTTTTAACAAAGTCTCCTTCAAACAGGTGAAAACCTTATCAACCAGCTCTCCGGCACTGCTCCGGGAAAAACCTAATTGTTCATTAATGGCCTGAGCCAGATCCCTGCGAGTCAGATTAGATCTTTTTTCCATATTAAACCTCTCTTAACTGTCCATCAAATCGAGACAGGAGTAAATCAATCATTTTCTGGTGAACCACACTGACAGTATCATCGTCAAGAGTACCCTTACTCGAACGATAACTTATAGAGATAGCAACACTCTTTTTACCTTCTTCAATAGGATCACCCTGATATACATCAACAATTTCCGCTTGCTCCAGCAGTGGTTCACCACTGTTCATAATAACCTTAAGCATATCACCGCCGCCGACACTGTCTGCCACCAGAACAGCGATATCCCAGCGGACAGCAGGAAACTTAGGTAAAGAAATAAATTTTTTGGATGCCGGCTTAACTTGACTTAACATTTCAAAATCAATATCAAGAAAAAAAACATCCTGCCTGATGGCAAAATTTTTCAAGACCGGTCGGGAAAACTTTCCACACCAGCCAAGAAAAAACTGATCAATCCTGCATTCCATCAAAGTATCAGCAAATGGTTCAGCACCCGCAACCGGGACAAATTCAACATCAGCAAGTCGTAATTCCCGAAAAATTGTCTCGGCAACTCCCTTTATATCTAAAATATCAGCAGGTTTCTGACCAAAATGAATCACTGGGACACCAGCCCTGGACCGACCGCTGAGAACAACAGCCAAACGAAACTTTTCATCAGGTAACGGTTCTTCAGCCACAGGATGAAAAACTTTACCGATTTCAAAAAGATGCACATCAGCAACCTGATGATTGACATTGCGCCTGACGTTTTCTAATAATCCAGGCAAAAGAGTGGTGCGCATAACATTCTGATCCTCGGCCAGGGGATTCAAAAGGCGAACCGTCTGACGGCGGTGATCATCCTCGGCAAGCCCCAGAAGATCAAAATGTTTTTCAGCCACAAAACTATAGTTTATAGCCTGGTTAAACCCGATAGAAGTAATAATTTCAGCCAACCGCAGCCGTAAAAGTCGTTTGCTGTCCTGCTCTGAAAAACGCATAGGGACAACAGGCAAGGTAGTAGGAATATCATTATATCCCTTAAGCCTGGCTATTTCCTCGACAAGATCGATTTCTCTTTCTATATCAACCCTGAAAGTGGGCGCTGTAACTTCGAGAGTATCACTGTCAATCTCAGTTACCTTAAATTCAATGGCAGTCAGGAAATTGCTTAGCTCAGCTGCGCTGAACGTAACTCCCAGGAGGTCGGAAGTCCGTTTAACCCTTAATTTTAATAGTGGCGGCTCCTTAAGCGAAACGCAGATATCAAAACCATCAGCAACAGGTTCAGCTTCACAAATTTCAACCATCAACCGAACAACTCTTTCCAGGGCAGCAGGAGCGGCCTGGGGATCAACTCCTCGCTCAAAGCGAAATGAGGCATCAGTACCAAGATTAAGCTTACGGGCCGTTCGCCTGACACTGACCGGGTCAAAACAGGCACTTTCCACTAAAATTTCACTGCTGCCGACTTCAACCTCTGAGTTAGCACCGCCCATAACTCCAGCCACAGCGACCGGTTTATCTCGATCACAAATCATCAGTATCTCAGGATCAAGTTGTCGTTCCTGACCATCCAGGGTGATGATTTTTTCATGGGACAAAGCCTTGCGAACAACTATTTTACCGCCGTTAATCTTGTTAAAATCAAAGGCATGCAGGGGCTGCCCGGTTTCCATCATAACAAAATTAGTTATATCAACAACATTATTGATCGGTCGCAACCCCACTGCCAGCAACTGTTTCTGCAGCCACCAGGGAGAGGGAGCAACTTTAACATTTCGCAGGAGACGAGCTGCGTAGCGGGGACAATCATCCGGTGCCTCAACCTGGACGGCAAAAGGCAGCCCCTTACCAGTCAAAACCGGCAGCTCAGAAGAAAGAACAGGAGGACGAACCATTGTTCCGACAAAAGCGGCAACTTCCCGGCCAATCCCGATAACGCTGGCGCAATCAGCCCGGTTTGGAGTTAAGTCTACATCTATTAAAACATCAGCCAGCCCCAGGGCCTCCACCAGCAGATCGCCAGACTGCAGAGACTCATCAAGCTCCATGATTCCCTGATGGTCATCACTGATACCTAAATCCCTGGCAGAGCAGAGCATACCTTCTGACACCTCACCTCGAATTTTACCTTTTTTGATCTTCAAACCACCAGGAAGTACAGCGCCGGGCAGTGCGACCGGAGTAAGCATGCCGGCCCTGGCATTAGGTGCGCCGCAGACAATCTGCTTTTTTTCCGAGCCAACGGAAATATCACACAGAACCAGTCGATCAGCATTGGGGTGAGGACGGACAGCATCAATTGCGGCCACCCGGACATCGACTAAATCGGCAAAAAGTTCGTCAACAGAATCAACCTCAAGTCCGGCCATGGTCAGGCGATCGGCCAATTCTCCAGGCTCCAGATCAAAATCAACATATTCTTTCAGCCAGTTAGTAGTAAATTTCATTTTTGTATGGAAAGCACGAATAACCGAGAAGCGGCTTCAACCGCAAATCAATATTTAAAATTTGGTAATTGCCTGATTTTCAAGTATTTTGTTAGAATCTTTCGAGTCTGACATGCTAACGCCTTTGGCGGTATGTTTTAGAACTTCACTCGTAACTACTCATACCGTAAAACTCATAACCGAGAAAAACACCGAACTGTAACTGTTTACAGGGTGCCGGAGATTTTCGTGTAAGCGCTCCATGAACACCACCCTGCACCCGTTTAAACGCCGCGATATACCTGATGTATTATCGCGAGCGTTGAAACGGGCACATGGCGGCATC
>JANTFJ010000357.1 GCA_024763495.1 Desulfobulbaceae bacterium
CAGTCCGGTGCCGCCATAGTCATACGTAAACCGGGCTGATGGCGGAAAGAGGTAAGCACCCTTAAAAACAGGGCATAAACTTCGACTCCGTTCGGTAGCCTGTGAGCAGTTACTTGTTTTTTTAAAATAACGCAGAGTTGGGCAGGTATTGAGAGCTAACTCTCTATAATCCTGATATTTTTTCTGCATTAGTGGATTAGGGGTGATCTTTATGATAAAACCAGATAATTCGTATTTTTTTCGCCTGATTGTCCCGGCTTTATGTTTTTTGCTGTTGGCGGGCTGCGCTACAACCGATGATGTCCGGAATCTCGATATGCGTTTGCGGCGGCTTAACAAAAAACTAGTAGATGTTGACAGCAATGTGGTCAATGTTCAGCAGCAGTCAGGGGCCTCGGTAAATCGGGTACAGAAACAGCAGGCAGGCCTGGGCGCTAATCTTGACCGGATTAACAATGACCTGCTGCAGCTTAAAGGACGACTGGACGAAAGCAGTCACCGTTATCGTAATAATCAGGCCAGGAATAAAGAAGTAATAGCTCAAATTGACAGCCGTATCCTGGAGCTGAATGCGGCAATCAGCAGCTTAAACGAGGCAATCAGCAGCTTAAATGATAAGCTTGATGCCCTGGACAGTTCGACAGGGAAAAAGCTTCAGGGGCTGAGGGCAAGCATTGTCAAAATTCAGCAGGCCAGGGCAAGGGAAGCAGCCGCACGGGCAGAGGCCGCTGCCAGGGCAGCGGAAAAAGCCCGGCGCAAGGCTCGTCAGATCCGGGAAAAAAAGGGCGTTCATGAAATAATTCCCGCTAAAGTCAAAACAAAAGGCAATAAGGTAAAGAAAAGACAGGCTGATGTCACGATTCTCAGCAAGTCTCCAGACCGGAAAATGTATGATGATGCTCTTCAGTTGTTTAAGGCTGGAAAATATCAAAAATCATATGATCTTTTTAACACTTACACGGAAAAATATCCCAAAAGCAAGCTGGCGGTCAACAGCCGTTTCTGGGCTGCTGACTGCCTGTTTAAACAAAAAGAATATGCCCTGGCAATTCTTGAATATCAAAATGTAATTGCCGATTATCCGCATGACGCTAAGGCTCCGGCTGCCCTGCTTAAACAGGGGATGGCCTTTGAGGCCCTGGAAGACAGGGATACGGCCCGGATAGTTTATAACAAGATAATAACTGATTTCCCCAAAAGCGAACAGGCGGCAACAGCCCGCAGCAAATTAAAAAAATAGTGAAGGACATAAATTTGAAAAATCATAAAGGCTATTATGGCCGGTGGGGAGGAGCTTTTATTCCTGAGGTTCTTTATGAAACCTTCCAGGAACTTAAGCAGGCTTTTACCATGGTCAGAAACGATGAACGGTTCTGGGAGGAGTATGTCAATCTCATGGCAACCTATTCCTGTCGGCCAACTCCTTTGACCCATGCTGAAAATCTTTCTCGTCATTTTGGCGGAGCGCAGATTTTTATTAAAAGGGAAGATCTTAACCACACCGGAGCCCATAAGGCCAACAATGTCATGGGCCAGGGGCTGCTGGTCAAACGAATGGGCAAAAAACGGGTTATTGCCGAAACCGGAGCAGGCCAGCATGGGGTGGCTACTGCCACCATGGCCGCCAAATTTGGCTTTGACTGCACCATTTACATGGGTGAAGAGGATGTCATGCGCCAGCGCCCTAATGTCTTCTGGATGGAAAAGCTGGGGGCGGAGGTGGTGTCCGTGACTTCAGGAACAAAAACCCTGAAGGATGCCATTAACGAGGCGTTTCGGGACTGGGTAACCAGGATGGATGATACTCATTATGTCCTGGGCACGGTCTGCGGGCCTCATCCTTTCCCGGAAATGGTGGCCTGGTTCCAGTCCATCATCGGCCAGGAGGCCGGAAAGCAGATTTTAGCTCAATTCGGGGCTGACCCGGCCCGGGTTTATGCCTGTGTCGGCGGCGGTTCCAATGCCATGGGTATTTTTCAGGGATTCCTTGGCCGTGAAGATGTTGAGCTTATCGGGGTCGAAGCCGGCGGCAAAGGGCTTCACTCCGGAAAGCACGCGGCCAGGCTGGCAACAGATGACGCCTCTCCAGGGGTGGCCCAGGGCTACAAGACCATGTTTCTCCAGAATGACGACGGCCAGATGCGTGACACTTATTCAGTGGCTGCCGGACTTGATTATGTCGGGGTGTCACCGATCCTGACCGATCTCTGGGAAAAGGGCCGGGTTCGTTTTGCCGGCGCGACCGATGACGAGGTCATGGCCGCCCTTGAACTTACCATGAAAAAAGAAGGTATTATCCCGGCTCTTGAATCGGCCCACGCCTTTGTCCAGGCTTTTAAGGAAGCCGGAGAGCTGCAGCCGGATCAAGCCCTGATTATTAACATGTCAGGCCGGGGTGACAAGGATATTTTTACTATTGCCCATGCCTTTAATGATCCATCCTGGAAAGAATTTATTATTAACAAGGGGGCGGAATATGGGGCTCACTGATGAAATAGATAAAATAAGATCTGATAAGGATGAAAATATTCTGCTGATGACCCATATTGTCCTGGGCTACCCTTCCTTTGACGTTAACCGGGAGGTAATAAGCCAGATGGTTGATAACGGGGTTGACCTGATTGAAATGCAGATTCCTTTTTCCGAACCCATGGCTGACGGTCCGGTGATAGTAAAGGCTAATCAGGAGGCTCTTGACAATAAGGTCAGCGTGAACGACTGCCTGGAGTTTGCCGCTGAAATCACGGCCCGCCATGATATACCCTTCCTGTTTATGACCTATTACAATATTATTTTTAAATATGGGGAAGAAAAGTTTTTACAAAAGGCCGCTGACTTGAAAATAAAAGGCTTGATCGTTCCTGATATTCCCCCTGAGGAAGGAGAAGAATTTTTCACTTTGGCAAAAAAATACCGGATTGCCATTATCATGATTTTTGCTCCAACCTCAAGCCGGGAAAGAATGAGCAGACTGGCATCTTATGCTGAGGGCTTTATTTACTGTGTGGCCCGCAAGGGCGTCACCGGCCAGGCAACCAGCTTTGATGATGAGTTCAATGAGTATATTGAACGCTGCCGCCGGGCAACTGATCTGCCCCTGGCCGTGGGATTCGGAATCAGCCGTAAAAATGATGTGGATTACCTGAACGGCAAGGCTGATATTGCCGTGATCGGTACCAAGACCATTAAACTCGTGGAAGCAGAGGGCAGCACCGCTGTCGGCCCGTTTATCCAGGGATTACGCTGATAGCGCTCAATAAAGTACACCCAGGTGGCGATAACCCCATAACTGTAAGGGATTCAGGGGCGCCGCCATGCGCGTGCTCCACGCCCTGCGATAAT
>JANTFJ010000358.1 GCA_024763495.1 Desulfobulbaceae bacterium
TTTCCATTACCGACTATGACACGGTTGTTGATGTTGTTAACGAGTTTGTTGAAGAAGTTATTGAAATGGGCCCAAGTCCATTTAAGGGCTTCTAAAATTATTTGTTTTGTGATATACCGTTTGACAGTTTTTGATGATATTTCGTTGTAGTTGTCAAATTCTTAACAAGTTGTTAAGATGTCGATTAAATGAAGTTATGCTGAAGCTGTCAAGCGGTGCTTATAAGTACAGGTAGTTCCTTAGTTATTATCAGCACAGTTACAGTTACTCTAAAATGTCCATTAGAGTAACCAAGAAGAGGAGATGAGAAATGAGGGTGGAACCTGATTTAGAATTCATTAGATACATGAAAAGCGCTGGTGGAGATACACTGAAAAAATGTTTTCAGTGCGCTACCTGCTCGGTGGTCTGTCCCTTGTCGACCGATGACAGCCCCTTCCCCAGGAAGGAGATGATATGGGCGCAGTGGGGATTGAAGGAAAAACTGGTCGCTGATGCTGATGTCCTGCTTTGTCACCAGTGTGGAGATTGTACAGCATACTGCCCCAGGGGTGCGAAACCTGGTGATGTGTTGGGAGCTATACGAGCATATGTCTATAAACACTATGGCTTTCCCAGCGGACTTGCTAATCTGGCCAGTTCAGGTAAGAATGCTCCGTTGCTGATTGCTATTCCTGCAACTATAATTCTTGTTCTATGGATTGTGTCAGGAGGAATGCATATACCTACGGTTCAGGAACTTGCTCATAATGGCTTTGGCCATTTCTTCGGACATTGGGACTGGCCCTGGCTGTCAAAAAATGTTGCTTTTATCGATGGAATAATGTTGCCGACAGCCACACTGGCACTTGTTGCCTCATATGTCGGGGTGTCCAGCATGTGGAAGGCTATGGAGAAACAGTATAATGTTAATGCTGAATTCAGGCCGTCATGCTTTCAGTTTACCACAGAATTTCTTGTCCCGGCTGTAAAGGAAATTATTGCCCATGACAGGTTTGAAAAATGTGGGGTAAATCTAAACCGGGTAAAAGGACATCTTCCTCTGGTTCTTTCATTTATTGGTTTGTTGATTGTTACTGGTTATTCTGCTTTTACCCAGGATCTTATCGGCATGTTCATTCCCTCAATGCATGGGCCGATCAGCCAGATGAACCCGATAAAGTGGCTGGCTAATGCCAGCGCTATAGGCCTTATTTTTGGTATCGCTACTCTCTGGGCTAATAGATCAAGCCAGGAAATTGAAGAAGGGAAGAGTCGTAATTTTTATGACTGGTTTTTGATTTATGAAATTATGGGAGTCGGCGTAACCGGTTTTGGCGCTGAGATTTTTCGCCTGGCTGGCATCCCAAGTTTTGCTTATCTCCTGTACTACTTTCATCTCGTAGCAGTCATGATGTTGTTCCTTTATATGCCTTATACAAAATTCGCCCATCTTGTTTATCGGACATTTGCCATGGCCTTTGAGCGTTATCGGATGAGTGGATATGTTACAAAGTAGTCATTAGTGCCGCATATTAAGTTTTATTATCAGGCTCAGATAGTGCAAAAAATCAGCTAGATATCTACCATAGTCTGGTTACGATAGATAATTAACACCGTAGCGTTTCAAATCAGGATTTTTCGCAACTGGCAGTTTTATTAATGCTGCTGGTTGCGCTTTTGTTTAAATTTAATAAAATCTTGAGAAAAAATATTGATTTTTTTCAATGAAACGATTACGGTGTTTTGATTTTCGCTGGCGTAGCTCAATTGGTAGAGCAGCTGATTTGTAATCAGCAGGTTGCGGGTTCAAGTCCCATCGCCAGCTCCATAGAAATTCTTTTTTAACCACAAGTTGTTTATTTGGAGGGGTTCCCGAGTGGTCAAAGGGAACAGACTGTAAATCTGTCGGCGACGCCTTCGGAGGTTCAAATCCTCCCCCCTCCACCATCATTATTATCCAGGGGTTACTATATAATAATATTTTGTTACTATTTCAGTTAGCGAAGAGGAAACTTTAAACACTCTTGGAGTGTAGCTGAATAGTTAGCATTATATGTAACTGCTCACAGGACATCGCATATTTCCGCCATCAGCCCGGTTTTCGTATAACTAATACGCGGCGCCGGACGATGACAAAAATCTCCGGCACCCTGTAAATAGTTATAATTACGGGGTAGCGAAGTTAAGGCGCTTACCCCGATTAGTTACCATTATATTTATGTAAGCGTTCATCAGCACCTCATTTTTGTCCATTTGGGCCTGCATACATAGCAAAAGTATGAGGTGCAGTCCCAAATGAACGAATATAAAGCACTGGAGAACGCTTATAGACTGGAATTATAAGTAAACAAGTAGCCTTCCGGTGAACGGTTACATATTTTTTATTAGGCGGGAATAGCTCAATTGGTAGAGCATCAGCCTTCCAAGCTGAGGGTTGCGGGTTCGAGACCCGTTTCCCGCTCCATTGATTTCATCTTCAACCTCTATTCGAAGTCTAATGGTAACTACCCATGGGGTAGCACCTAATGGTAAATGTTCGGCTAGCACCCCACCTTCGCCCGGTTAGGCGTGATTTATATAGTATACTATAGTGAACACTCCGAAACGAACAAATCTGGGGCACTATCTGAACATTTAAAGGGGTAGAGAAGGGTAGCTTTTACCCAACCCGAATAATTTACACCGAATAGGCATTTTCTTCTTAAATCAAGGCATTTTGAAAAACAGGGCATAAACTCCGACTACGAAAGAAATTAAGGTTCTGGACTATGTTTATTACTTGCTCGGAGGCTTCGCTTACCTGACAGTTATAAGTCTCTTAACAGTAGATGTAGGTTGTTTATTTTAAAGAATTTTTTCAAGTTTTCTCAAAAAAATACGGAAATAATTTTTAATGGACTTAATCGCGTTAAGCTGAGGAGATGACAATAATTTTCTCTTTGGAAAATTATTTTGTGAAAATAACACAGAGTTGGCCAGGAAACCGAGGTACGAGACTCAGCATGAAGTACATTTTCGGACGGCCTTCTAAATTTGATGAAATGTCTTTCTTTGACAGCCTCTGTTGAAGAATATTTACTTTGATTGTACTGATGATAAAGCTCACGTAGCTCAGCAGGTAGAGCACTTCCTTGGTAAGGAAGAGGTCACCGGTTCAAGTCCGGTCGTGAGCTCCATAATACGGCATTCTCAAACTGGCCTTTAGCCGTTTAGAGAACTAATTTTTTAATGTATATGAGGGCAGAGGAGTAAGATCATGGCGAAAGAAAAATTTGAAAGAACAAAACCCCACGTCAATATAGGCACCATCGGACATATCGATCATGGTAAGACCACGCTGACCTCAG
>JANTFJ010000359.1 GCA_024763495.1 Desulfobulbaceae bacterium
CGAGCGTTGAAACGGGCACATGGCGGCATCCCTGAAACGCTTACAGGCCGTGCCTTCTCAAAAGTCAAGGTGTGGTTTATTGATCGCTATCAAAAATTTAAATATGAAAAAACTGGTCAGCCTGCTGGATAAAGTGAATTATCAGACCAGTCAGGATATCAGCGGGATAGAAATTGCCGATGTAACGGCCGATTCAAGGGAGGTAAGGGAAGGGACGCTTTTTGTCGCAGTGCCGGGGAGAACGGTGGATGGTCATGATTTTATTGCCGAGGCAGCAGCCAGAGGGTGCGCGGCAGTGGTCAGCGGGCAGGGCAGGGGGGAGGATTTGGCATGTCCCGTACTGGAAGTTGCTGATACCGCCTTGGCTCTGGGGGAACTGGCTGCTGCTTTTTTTTCCTATCCGGCAGAGGAAATGACCATGATTGCGGTTACCGGTACTAACGGCAAGACAACCTCTACTTATCTGCTTGAGGGGCTGCTGGCCGAAAACGGCCGGAGGCCCGGCGTTATCGGTACCGTGAATTATCGTTATCCCGGCGTTGAGTATCCAGCTCCCCATACTACCCCGGACAGCGTTACCCTCCATCGCCTGTTACGGGAGATGGCGGATCATCAGGTCAGTCATGTAATTATGGAGGTCTCCTCCCATGCTTTAAGCCAGCAGCGGCTCAGCGGTCTGAAGTTTGATCTGGCCCTTTTTACTAATCTCAGCCGGGATCACCTGGATTACCATTCAGATATGAATGAATATTTTGCTGCCAAACAGAAACTTTTCACCCGGTATTTGAAACCTGATGGCCGGGCGGTCATTGTTTTATCCGGGCAGTCCGAAACCGGGTGGGGAGAAAGGTTGTTTAATGAACTGGCTGCCGGGAGAGGTACGGAGCGGCTGTTGAGTTGTGGACAAGATGGTGATGTCCAGGCCGGGAATGTTTCTTTTACAATGGACGGAACAAGAGCCGGGGTATTTACCCCGAAGGGAAATTTTCAGCTTTTTTCACCGCTGGCAGGAGAATTTAATCTCCGTAATCTGTTAGGTGTGACCGGAGTTGCGCTGGGCCTGGGAATGGAGCCGGAGGTAATCGGAAATATTCTGAAAAAAGTCAGCGTTGTGCCCGGTCGTCTGGAGCGAATTAGGTCCGGTGATGATGAATTAAACCCGGCTGTATTTGTTGATTACGCCCATACCCCTGATGCCCTGGAAAATGTTCTTTATACCCTGCGTGCCCTGCAGCCCCGCCGTTTGATTGTGGTTTTTGGCTGCGGTGGTGATCGGGATAAGGGCAAACGGCCAATGATGGGGGAAATAGCGGCTCGATTAGCTGATATTGTCCTGCTTACCTCTGATAATCCGCGTAGTGAAGAGCCGCGGGTTATCCTGTCTGCGGTTGAACAGGGGATAAAGCAGGCAGCCTGCCCGCGTTTTAACGGAAAAGAGCAGGGGGAAGAGAGCGGGAAATGGTATGACATTGTCGAATCGAGGAGCCAGGCAATAGCAACGGCAATCCGGCTGGCTGGAAAGACGGATATTGTTTTAATCAGCGGCAAAGGACATGAACAGTATCAGTTGACCAGCGCGGGAAAAATTTTTTTTGATGATCGCCGTGAGGCTGAAGGCTCACTGGTCAAAAGGAAAAACAATGGAACCAGCACATTGTAGAGATGGTAATTGTGGAATAAAAACAGTGGCCGGAAGGTCGGGGCATTTTGGCTATGGTTTTTCAACTGTCCAGAATCCTGCCTGGAATTTGAGCCGGATATTACTGGCTACAGGTGGCCGCTTTATCTGTGGCGCTACCAGGGCCTCATTTCGTCTTATTTCTACCGACACTCGTACAGTGCAGCCCGGAGATGTTTTTCTGGCTCTGGTCGGCGATAATTTTGACGGCCATGATTTTGTGTTTGAGGCTGTTGCCAGAGGAGCTGCCGGAGTAATTGTCAGTCGACCTGTTGAGTTAACAACCGTACCTGTGGTTCAGGTAGCTGATACCCTCAGAGCCTTAGGTGATCTTGCCGCTTACCGGCGTCATCTCATGCCTGATCTGCAAGTACTGGCCATAACCGGCAGTTCAGGGAAAACTACGGTCAAGGAGATGACCGCCGCTATTCTGGGCCGGGAATTAAATGTCTTAAAAACAAGCGGTAATCTTAACAACCTGATCGGAATGCCCTTAACCCTGCTGGGAGTAGATTATCGCCATGAAGCGGTAATTCTCGAGATGGGCATGAATCATCCCGGCGAGATTGCCCGGTTAACTGAAATTGCCGATCCTGATATATGCTGCATTACCAATATTCAGGATGCTCACCTTGCGGGTCTCGGTGATATTAACGGAGTTGCCCTGGCCAAGGGAGAGATGTTTGCCGCCGGTAAATCATGGGCGAAACTGGTGGTTAATCTTGATGACAAACGCATCAGGGCCATGGCCAGGCACTTTAGTAATGAAAAGATTACCTTTGGCCGCAGCAGCAAGGCGATGATCAGGGCAACCCATATCCACAACCGCGGGGAAGAGGGTATGGTTTTTACTCTTCATGTTGATGGCAGCAGGGAGCGAATCGCGATTAAGGCCATTGGTTATCACAATGTTTTAAACAGCCTGGCTGCGGCAGCCCTGGCCTATGCTGCCGGCAGTACCATGGTGGATATTATTAAGGGGGTGACCGGCTTTACCTCTTTTGACAAGCGTTTGCAGATAGAAAAATGGGCCGGGTTAAAAATAATTAATGATACCTATAATGCTAATCCCGCCTCCATGGCTGCAGCCTTTGCGGCTTTAAAGGGATTACGGGAAACCTCCAGAGCTGTGGCTGTACTGGGCGATATGTTGGAACTGGGTGATAAAAGTGAGCTTGCCCATCGGTGCCTGGGAGAAAACGCGGCCTGTCAGGATTTTGATTATATCTTTGTTATCGGCAACTATTCTCCGCAGGTGGCCCAGGGGGCTCTTGATGCCGGAATGCCCCGCCGCCAGATAAAAATTCTGCAAACCAGGGAAGAAATAGTTGAGGGAATAAAAAAGCTGGTGAACCTGGGTGAGATCAGTCATGGTGACTGGCTGCTGGTTAAGGGCTCAAGAAGTATGGGCATGGAAAAGGTAATTGCCGGACTTAAAGAATCTGTAAGCGCTTCATGAACACCGCCATGGAGGGCTTACGTAAACTTCTTGTTTATTACTCAACTTTCGGACTTATTATTTTACTAATAAATTCGACTTGTTATGGTAATAAATTAATAGGCGATTCGTCATTCCGGCTAAAAACATGCCGGAATGACAGACGAATTTATTCAATTATATTAAATAATTTCAATCAATTATATC
>JANTFJ010000360.1 GCA_024763495.1 Desulfobulbaceae bacterium
AATTTTCTTTAAATAGCGCTGCTATTCGTAGAAAATGACCGAAAAAATGGTCTCAATTCTCCAATTTTTCGCTACGGCTTCTATTCTCGGACAGCCTACTATGTTTTAATTGACAGTTAGTAACTTTTCGTGGTAACTCATTCAGTAAATTTATTAACTCTTTAGTGCTGCCTTACTCCAGAGAAGCTGTCACAAAAAATAAGAAATTCAGTCAGTAATTTTAGACAATAAATCAAGCAGTTAACCTAACCGTTGAACAATGGTAACTGCTCACCGGGTACCGCATATTACCGCGTCCAGCCCGGCTTACGTATGACATATACGCGGCACCGGACTGATCGTGGACAGGTAAGCGAGCTTGCGAGACACTGGATCTGGTACTCTGTGAGCAGTTACCGGTAAATATGGTTGACATGTTCAAAGTCGATAAAATTTAACATTCGGATTTTAATGAAAAAGAAAAAGAACGTTTTTGTATCATTTTTTTCCTCTGTAAAGCTCACCCTGTTTGTGCTCTTTATGCTGGCTATTTTTTCAATTGTCGGTACTGTGATTCCCCAGAACAAGCCGGCTGAATTTTATGTAAAAATGTATGGCGACAATATGGCCCGGCTTTTTCAGGCCCTTGATGTTCCTGATATGTACAGTTCCTGGTGGTTTTCGGGGCTGATGACTTTGCTGTGCGTCAATATGATCGTCTGCATTTTTCAGCGTTTTCCCAATGCCTGGCGTTTGATTACCATGGATAATCTCCAGACTAAATTAGAACGTCTGGAAAAAATGGGCCAGCGCTGGATTTCGTCCTCCTCCTTATCAGTTGACGCGACTGCGGCAAACTTAAAAAACATTCTTGTTAAAAAAGGCTGGCATACGGTCGAGCGACGCGCAGACAATTCTGTTTTGCTTTTTGCTCAGAAGGGCCGCTGGTCTCGGCTTGGGGTCTATATTTTTCATGTCAGTATCCTGATTATCTTTGTTGGAGCCATGATCGGTTCTATCTGGGGCTATAAGGCCGGAGTGCGTATTCCGGAAACCACCAGTACTGACACAATTTATCATTTTGGTGACGGTAAACCGATTAAACTTGATTTTAAGGTTCTTTGTAAGCATTTTAAACTTACCTACTATGAAAACGGCGCTCCCAGGGAGTTTCGTTCTGATCTGGTTATTATTAAAGACGGCAAAGAGGTGGCGGCCAAATCAATTGTTGTTAATGATCCCATGACTTATGGCGGGTTAACTTTTTATCAGTCCAGTTATGAAGCTTATCAAAAAATGTTGATAAGGCTGACTAACAATGATACCGGGGTCAGTAAGGAATTTCTGGTACGTCCCGGAGAAGAGATTCCCTGGCCTCGGGAAGATATATCATTCGGGATAATAAATAAAAAGGCCACTCCTGTGCCGGGTCATTTTGATTATAAAATCTGGGTTAATGATAAAAAAGCCGAGGCAGATACTTTCTGGATGGAAGAAGATTCAACAACTTCGTTTACCCGGCCTGGAGCAAAATATACCATCAGCATGAAAGAATTTTACGCCACTGGCCTGCAGGTGACTAAAGATCCAGGCGTGTGGTGTGTTTACGCTGGTTGTGTAATCATGATTTTGAGCCTGATTGTCGCCTTTTTCATGTCGCATCGTCGTATCTGGGTTCATGTCAGTGAGACCGGAGAGGGCAGCCGAATTTTAGTCAGTGGGATGAGCAACAAAAACAGGGTCGGTTTTGCCCACTCCTTTGACGCTCTTGTTAACATAATTAAAAAAGATATTTTGGATAACTCATGAATAGTTCTCAATTGTTAGGTATATCAACTCTGGGGTTTCTTATGGCCTCGGCACTTTATATCGGCGCTTTAATTTTTCGGGCCAGAATTGCCGGGCTTATTGCCTCCGGCGTTACCCTGTTGACTTTTATAATTTTGACCATCGGCATTGGACTGCGTTGGCAGGAATCATATCAAATGGGCTTTGGTCACGCTCCTCTGTCCAATATGTATGAATCCCTTGTTTTTTTCTCCTGGAGTATTGTTATTTTTTATCTGATCCTTGAGCTGAAATTCAAAAACAGGATTCTTGGAGCATTTGCTATTCCTTTTGCCTTTGTAGGCATGGCCTATGCCTCATTTGCCAAGGGGATCAATCAGGAGATTTCTCCCCTGATTCCGGCCCTGCAGAGTAACTGGCTTATTGCCCATGTTATTACCTGTTTTATCGGCTATGCCGCCTTTGCTGTAGCCTGTGGCCTGGGGGTAATGTATCTACTTAAGAGCAGTAACCAGGGGCGGAAGACTGCTCTTATTGCCTCTTTGCCTAAACTGAAAATTATTGATGATATTATTCATAAAACTATTATTTTCGGTTTTCTCTGGCTCAGTGCCGGAATAATCACCGGGGCAATCTGGGCTAATTCAGCCTGGGGAACTTACTGGAGTTGGGATCCCAAGGAAACATGGTCGTTGATTACCTGGTTTGTCTATGCCGCTACTCTTCACGCTCGTTTTACCAGGGGCTGGACCGGCAAGAGGATTGCCTGGCTGGCTATTCTGGGTTTTCTGTCAGTTATTTTTACCTACTTTGGAGTTAACTTTCTGCTTGCCGGTCTGCATAGTTACGGGAGTAGTTAGCTAGGAAACGGAAAAAAATCATATTTATGCGCTTCGTGCTTGACAAAATTTTCAGGAAGTCGTACACAAGTACAGATAAAAATGAATGTGTATTCATAATTATTAATATTTTTTTATAAGGGGGAAAAGATGATTAAAAAATCTGTTATCTGCACAGCCGCTTTGGCCTTTCTGATGAGTTTCAGTGTAGCCGCCATGGCTGACAATGGCCCGGCTGAAATTACTTTAGGCGCCGGCGGAAAGAAACCTGTTGAGTTTAATCATGCCAAGCATCAGGAACATTTTAAATGCGCTGAGTGTCATCACAGTAAAGACGCGCATGGTGCTCAGGTAGCCTATGTTGAAGGTCAGAAAATAGAAAAATGCGAAGCCTGTCATGACGGCAGCATGTCTAATAAAAAGGTTAAAAAATTCAAGGGCGCAGCCCATGTTAACTGTAAAGGCTGTCATAAGGCCGAGAAAAAAGGGCCGACCAAGTGTAAAGGATGTCATGTGAAGAAGTAGTTGATTTTTGTAACTATTCAGGTAGGGGCGAAAAACTGCCCAAACCACCGACCTGTAACTGTTCAGAGGTAAGCGAACCTAGGAGGTTGTCCGAGAATAGACATTTTTTCTCAAATCAAGGCATTTTGAAAAAATAAGCACAGCCATATAGTTGATATTGCGAGCATTATTTTT
>JANTFJ010000361.1 GCA_024763495.1 Desulfobulbaceae bacterium
GGTATTGGCAACGCCACTGTCAGTTTTTAATGGCTGGACGCAGATTGCCGACGGTGATGGTTATGTTGGACCGGGAGCGGGGGGACAGGCTTTTGATGCCGAATACCTTTTTTATAAGTTTAATGCAGATAAAACTGAACTCTCCATCGGCCTGCAGACCGGGTTTGATATTAAAACTGGTTCACAGCTTTATGGTAGCAAAACATATTATGCCGGCGATCTGGCCCTGAGTTTTGATGACTGTGGCGCCAACGGCTGGGAATACGGGGTGGAATTTGGGTTTGCGGGACAGAGGGGTAATTCCGGTGCCCCTGTTCCGATTCTATCTGATGGTGCAGGTTTATATAGCGTAAACAGTCAAACTGGATGGAATAATGATGTGCATTTTACCGGATCTGTCCCGTTTGCCATTCAGGCTGGTTCTGTGGTTGCCAACGCTGCTTTCACCTCAGCAGTATGTACTGCGATGGAAAATAATTCCTACTGGCGGACGGCCACTTTTAGTGTTGCCGGCATGGACATCCAGAACATCGCCGCCCACTGGACCATGAGCTGCGGCAATGACGTCATTCAAGGCTGCGCTCCCGTTCCCGAACCCCAGACCCTGCTGCTGATGGGTATCGGCCTGCTTGGTCTGGCTTTTATCGGTCGTAAAAAGATTGGTGATCGCGCCTAAACATCCTCTCTTCTCTTTTCTCCATATTGCAAGAGCCGGTCAGTGCTGACCGGCTCTTGTTTTTTCTCGCATAGGCAAAGAGTGAACTGGTGAATTATTTTTTGAAGGATTCCACGTTGATCTCCCCGGCGCAGTGGGTGCCTTTGCCCATCTCGTCATCGTAAATCTGGATATGGACGCTCTTGCACTTGGGGCATTCCTTCAGCTTCTTTTCTTCCGGGGTAATGTGTTTTTCGTAGTCGCAGTCCATGCACAGCAGTCTCCAGGTCATGATTCCACCTCCCTTATTTTTCGTTGGTTGGACAAATGGTTAAGCCGAATGCTGATCGCCGACAGCTGAAAGCGGATTATGGGAAAACAGGTCTTTTCCCATGCTGCTTTCTTAAACTATAACCGGCTTTTATCCAAAGGCAAGGAAATTTTTTCGCTGGGAAAAACCGGAAAAGGCGCAATCGTTTGATTGCGCCTTTCAATGGCTCTTGCTCTGAAACGTACTCGTGATGAACTGTTGACCATTTACATGGTCCAATTTCCGATTTTACGCTGTTATGAACTGGCCGATGAATATGATTCACACGGCCGCCATATTTTTGCTACTATCTGAAGCCTTTAGGGTGCCATCCCGTGTTTTGCCCGAATTTTGATTTATGACGGGTTCATAATTTCCAGTCATTAATACTTTCTCTTTCCAATAAAATCCATATAATGGTTGACATGTAATGAATGCCATTATATAAATATAATTATGATAAAGAATTTTAAATGCAAGCACACGCAAGCTCTTTATGAGGGGGAAAGCCCTAAAAAATTCCGAGCATTTCAGGCACAGGCAGAACGTAAATTGCAGATGCTTGACAGTGCGAGCGAGTTACTTGATTTGCGTTCCCCAGTTGGCAACAGACTTGAAAAATTGACCGGAAGCAGACAAGGGCAGTACAGTATCAGAATCAATAACCAATGGCGTGTATGCTTTGTGTGGTCTGATGAACCTTGTGATGTAGAGATAACCGATTACCACTAAGAGGTACGAATTATGAATAATATGCGACCAATCCATCCTGGAGAAATTATCAAAGAAGAATACCTTAAACCCCTGAATATGAGCGTGAATGCTTTGGCAGTTGCTTTGCGGGTACCGGCACCCAGAATCTATGATGTGGTAAGGCAAAAACGGGGCGTCAGTATTGATACTGCACTCAGGTTGGCTAAATACTTTAGCACCACTGCACAATTTTGGATGAATTTACAAGTCAGTTATGACCTTAAAATTGCCCGACAAAATATGGAAAAAATAGAGAATGAGATAATCCCATTGCAAATTGAGGTTGTCTGATTTATTCAAGTTGCCGGTTATTGATGTATAAATAGGTTCCCAAATCAAAAAACAAGGGCTTACCATTAATATGGTAAGCCCCTTATTTTCGTGGTGCCGAGGGACAGAATCGAACTGCCGACACGGGGATTTTCAGTCCCCTGCTCTACCGACTGAGCTACCTCGGCACGGCCAAAAAACTTGCCCCGTTATTAGCCGAAGGGTGGGCCTTTGTCAAGTAGAAATTTGAGTAATCTGGGATGTTGTTGATGAGTTGACTAGCTGGTGCAAAATAAATGCTGGGATCAAAATATGATGGCTTCGTAACAACTCCATCTTCATCGTTACGCGGCAACCTGCGTCATTGCGACGTACTGTAAGTACGCCTCATTCCTCAGGTTTTACGTGCCTCGAATCTGGAGCCGTTACTGTGCCATCCCTTTTCTTGCCCAAATTTTGATTTATTACGAGTTTATCAAATATAATGGAGTATGAAAGTTCTGGAGTCTGTTACTCGACGCTGTTCAACTCATCAACAACGTCCCAGCTACGCATTTGTCGTATAAAGTTCTAAAAATTGTTTTTCTTCGTGCCCTTCGTGTTCTTTGTGGTGATAGATTGACTATAAATTTGCTCTTCTCTGCAACCCGGAAAGTCCAGCTGCATAAAAAATCACTCAAAAAAATCGGATTTCTGCCGATAGAAGTAAGTAGCCCTCGCGCGTTTTCAAATAATAACTGTAATATCAAGGAGATAGGCAGTGCGGGGAGGCTTTTCCGCCGATTGTCAGCCTTTTTACCCGAGTTTTACCGGGAATATCCACCGGGTTTTCCTGGACATAATGCAGGAGGAAAAAGATCATGGTTTCGGGAATTGCCGCGTCAATGAACGCCATCCAGGCGGTGGCCGAGCGCTTCAACCGCACCGGCCGCAATATTGCCAACCTGAATACCGACGGTTATAAAGCCGACCGGGTGGATTTTGGCGAAGGGCCGCAGCCGGGAACGGTACAGGCCAATGTCAGCGTCGATCTGACTCCGGGTCCGGTGCGGGCGGATGAAACCGAAAATGGCCTGGAAATGGTTGAAATGTCCAACGTCGACCTGGCGAAGGAAATGGTCAACATGATGGTCGACAAGCGCAGCATCGAGGCCAACCTGAAAGCTTTGAAGACCGCCGACGAGATGCTGGGGACGATCATCGATATCAAAAGCTGACAGCTATCATGAAAAATGGCCTTTTTGCTCGATTACTGCGTTAGACTCACATTCCAATCCTCAAAATATTACCAATATTCCTGCGGTTGGAATG
>JANTFJ010000362.1 GCA_024763495.1 Desulfobulbaceae bacterium
GGTTGGGTGCCACCACCACATATGGAGAAGTTACCAAAAATCAAAACAAAAAATTGTTTAGACAATGGCCGTAAGCGCCTAATGATTGCAAATCTCAATATTTGTAACTGACTCATAACTTCAGGTCATCTCAATCAGCGATTTTTCGCGGATCTGTAATCACGCCGTTTATGCCGGCGGCAACAGCGCTGACCGGACTCATCAAATGCACCATACCGCCCTTTCCCATCCTGCCGTTAAAATTACGATTAGTGGTGGAAGCACAGACCTCGCCCTCGGCTAAAACCCCGTTACTCATTCCCAGGCAGGCACCGCAGGTAGGATTAGTTACACAGAAGCCGGCATCCATGAAAATTTTTATCAATCCTTCCTCGTTAGCCTGGGAAAAGACCTTGGGGGTTGCCGGGGACAGGATTCCCCGGACTCCATCAGCCAGTTTTTTCCCTTTGAGCAGAGTTGAGGCGGCACGGAGATCCTCGATCCGGCCATTGGTACAGGAACCCATATAAACCTGATCAATCCTGGTGCCGGCCATTTCCGTAATATCCTTTACCTCATCAGGCTTATAGCCATAGGTAACCTGGGGAACCAGATCAGATACCTCAAAACTTCTAATTTCCGCATAATCAGCATCGGAATCAGAATGCCATCTCCTGAAATCAGCCACAGCCTCATCAATAGAAGCGTATTCATTACTGATAAAAGGCCAGAGATATTCAGCCGTCACCTGGTCGGGCAGACAGATACCACAGGTGGCCCCGGCCTCAATAGCCATGTTACATAGGGTCATCCTGGCCTCCATGGACATTTTGCTGACTACTGGTCCGACAAACTCCATTACTTTGTCCGTAGCGCCATTTACCGTCAGTTCCTTAATAATATAAAGGATAACATCCTTGGCAAAAATACCTGGCGGCAATTCTCCGTTTATTTCGACCTTCATGGTTTTCGGTAGCCTGAAGGTGCATACTCCTTTTAAAATCCCCACCTCAAGATCAGTAGTACCGATGCCGGCGGCAAAGGCTCCGAACGCGCCATGGGTACAGGTATGGGAATCTCCCATTATCACTGTATAGCCTGGGCGGATAAAACCCTTTTCCGGAAACAGGGCGTGACAGACGCCATTAGCTCCGATATCAAAAAAATCATCAATCTGATGGCGATGAGCCCAGTCCCGGAGAATTTTAGCCTGGGTAGCGGTTTTTGAATCTTTTGAAGGGGTTACATGATCGATTACCGCCTTGATCTTTGTTTTATCAAATACCCTGTCCATGCCCCGTTCCTTAAGGTCAGTGATAGCAATTGGAGTAGTAATCTCGTGACACATGACGACATCAAGATCAAGCACCATATTGTCGGCAGTTGGTTTATCCCGCAGGTGAGCGGCAAATATTTTTTCAGTAATGGTCTGTCCCATTTATTTTAACCCCTTAAATTTTCAACATGTTTTTGTTTGATGTTATCTGAAACTTATTATAATCTAAATTATGCAGTTCACCCGGAACACAGAACAGAAGTCAAACAATATAGTCGGAAGTAAACAAAACCCTCAAAAAAAAATCAATGCAAAAACAGGATTTAATCAAAATAGAGCAAATCTTTGCCATAATCAAGAGTGAATACCCGGAATGGCAAACTAAACTTCAAGAATTATTTTCCGACGTCCGTAATCTCTTTTCCGGAAACTGGCCTGATTACCAATCCTGCCAGACCGGATATCATACCCTCGGCCATAGCCTTGACGTTGCCCTGGTCACAGTGCGCATGGTCGGGGGCTGGAATAAAACAAATCAGGCTGACAAAATTCCAGGCTCTATTCTTGCTGCGGGCATGGCTGCCGCCCTTTTTCATGATGCCGGTTATATTAAGGATAAAAATGATCACCAGGGCAAGGGCGGCAAATACACCTTCAGTCACGTCCGGCGCAGCATGGAGATGAGCCGGTCATATCTGGCTGCACACAACTGGCCCCAGGAGCTTGTTAACCTCACTGCCGAGATAATATCCACGACTGATTTTCATAATCAGCCTGATTTATCATTATTCTCCCGCAATATTTCGGGTGGGATAATGGCTCGAATGGTTGCGGCCGGCGATCTGGTGGCCCAGATGGCTGATGTTAATTATCTTGAAAGCTTGAAAGAACTTTATGCGGAATTTCAGGAAGCCTATGAGTTCAGCGGACGTGACGATCTCCAGAAAAATAATATCCAGATTTATAAAACCTTTAATGAACTACTGAACGGCACTGTCTCTTTTTATCAAAAATTTGTCCTGCCTCGACTGGACAATCTGGGACACATAGAACAATATCTGGTACCTTTTTTTGATAATGGTCGAAATCCATATCAGGAAAACATCACAGCTAACCTTTCCGCTCATTTTTTCAGTAAACGGCTGCAATGGCGGCGCCTGGGAGAGATTTTGGAAGAACTGGGGCTGGTTTCAGCGGAACAGATCAGCGAAGCCTTGAGAAGACAGGCCGCAGAAAACCGGAATAATCCGCCGGAACCACCGTTACATCCACGCAAACGTTTACTTAACTGGCTTATGGAAACCAGGCTTAACCGCCGCTGCCTGGGAGATATCCTGATTGAAATGGGCGTAGTCAATGCCAGCCTGCTGCGTAAAGGGTTACTGGCTCAGATTTTCCCACAGAAATACAGTAAAAATCTGGATGCCGGCGAATATCTTTACCTGCTGCAAATCATAGTCATGCTTCAGAATTCCAGACAGGATTCATGGGTACTGGAAGAGGTTCTGGCCATGATTAACGAAGTCATAAAATGTCACAAATGCGTTCTTTTTCTGGCCCATCCTGAAGACAACAAAATGATTATCGCCGCCTGTTCGCCGTTTGAAGATATCAGCAACTCCAGCCCGTTTCGAGAAATTCCTCTGGACAAAGGGCTTCCGGGTTGGGTCTTCCAGCATGGAAGTCCCGCCATTATCTCCAGTCAAAAAGAAAATAAGGTTAATGCCAAATCACCGCTCTCTCCCCTGGACAACACGAAATCCCAAGACACAATTATGGCAGTTCCTCTCCATATTATGGGAGAATTTGTCGGGGTTATTGAATTATTCGGGAAAAAAGAAGGCGAATTCAATGATCATGATCTTGACTTCATGATCATTCTCGCTAATATACTTGCCACATCATTAGACCAGCTTACTCTACCGCTTTAACCAGGAGGCTGTCCGAGAATGCCCTTTCTGCGGAGTCTCGTACCTCGCTTACCTGCCCAACTCTGTGTTATTTTGAAAAAATAATGCTCCGGAA
>JANTFJ010000363.1 GCA_024763495.1 Desulfobulbaceae bacterium
GAGGACTCTGGCCTCTCGATAATGATCGTCTGCAGGCGATCTGAGATTTAAAAATCAAAACAAAAAATTGTTTAGACAATGGCCCTAAGCGCCTAAAGATCCTGAGTCATCTTCCACTTTTGTGGGTTAGTAACTATTTTTGAGCCCTTATTGAGCGTTATCGTCAAAAGGTCTTAGTCCGGTGTCTGCCGGTGTCCCGGAACGCTGATAAACTGCCGAGCAGGCAAGACCAGGCAGGTTAGTCTGCCGCCATAAAACGAACCAGTGTCGATCCCGATTTTATTAGCTTTAATTAACGGTTCCGAATGCTCGGTATGTCCGAAAATAACTGTTTTGCCAAAATCGTAATCTGAATTAATAAATTTTCCCCGGCTCCATAAACACCATTCTGTTGACTGGCGGTTGAGGTTAACGCCTGGCTGCAGACCGGCATGAACATATATATAATTGTCATCTTCCCAATAAGTATCCAGGCTGTTGAAAAAATCTAAATGATCAGCCGGGATAAAATCAACCGGGTTATCGGTAAACGGGGGATCCATACCATAACTTTCCAGGGTTTCCCTTCCCCCATATTTCAGGAAAAGATCTCTTCCTCTGCCTTGCATAAATTCCAGCAACATCTGTTCGTGATTACCCATCAGGGTAATTATCCTGGGGAATTTTTCTGCCAGTTTAATAATCTCGGCCACTACTTCTTTTGAGTTCGGCCCTCGATCAATATAATCTCCAAGAAAAATAAGGGTGTCGGTTAATGGGTTCACTGTTATTTTTGTGAGCAAGGCTCGCAAAGGCTTAGAGCAGCCATGGATATCAGCGATTACAAAGGTTTTTTTCATATGTTTCCGAAGAATTTATTCCTGCCGCCATTTTTTAAGTAAGGCTTTTGCGTCCTGCTTTTCCGGGAAATCCGCCGCCTGGGTCAAAGCCCGGTCAAGTTCGGCAATAGCCTGTTCCTTGGCGCCCTGCTGGTAAAGAGTAAGTGCCAGATGATAGCGGATTGTCGGTTCGTCAGGCAGGATTTTCAGGGCCTGCTCGAATTGAGAGTTTGCCAGGCTGTAAGCTTTACGTTTGTAATGGATGAAGCCCAGGGTATCACAGATGTTGGGATTATCGGGGTATTTCTCCTTGGCCAGCAGGGCAAGGCGCAGGGCTTCGCCGAGGTCCGGATTTGTCTCCTTGAGTATGAGCCAGGCAAGGTTGTTGGCAGCCGGAGCAAACTGGCTGTTGAGTTCCAGGATTTTCTTGTAGGTGGCAGTCGCTCCGGCATCATCATTATCTTGCTCCTGCAGGGTTCCCAGTCCCATGAGGGCCTGGATTGAATCAGGATGTTGTTTGATAAGTGACCTGTATTCTTCCATTGCTTTCCGGATTTTGCCTGTTTTTTCCATTATGCGGGCCAGCATAATATAAGTCAGTGGGTTTTCAGGAATTTGCTGTTGTACTTTGCGAAAATAATCAGCTGCCTCATTATAAGCCTTTTGCCTGTAAAGCAGATTGGCCAGCAGTATCTGATGACCAGTGGCGTCAGGCGCTTTTTCTACCTGTTGACGAACAGCGGCAACAGCCTTGTCGATTTTTTTGTTGCGGACATAAAGTGAGACCAGCGCAGCCAGGGCCGGGGTATAATCCGGTTTCATCGTTAAACTTTTTTTAAAGAGTTTTTCCGCCTCCTGCTGGTCGTTCTGAGCCAGGTAGGCCAGGGCCAGGTTGTGAATAATTTCGATGTTATCAGGCAGAACCTCCTGCATCTTTTTGAACAGTTTCAGGGCCTTTGCCGATTCCTTATCATAAAGAAGACTCTGGCCTAATATTATGGCAGCCCTGACGTTTTGTGGATTAATCCTCAGGGCAATTGTTGCTTCCCGTCCGGCATTTTTAAAGTCGGCTTTCCTGAGATTATGGTGGGCCAGCAAGGCATGGGCCGAAGAATTTCTCTTGTTATATTTCAGTGATTCAGTAACTGCCTGCAAAGATAATTCCTGGTCTCCATTATTCAGGCAGGCAATAGCCTTCTGATAATAGGCCTCGGCCCAGCGGGGCTGCTTTTTTATCAATTCATCCAGAATTCCCAGAGCCGCAGTGTTTTCTCCATTTTTAATCATGAGCTTAGCTTTTACCAGCAATGCTTTAGCGTTTTTGCTGTTCTCTGCCAGTATTTCATTTACTTCGCGGGTTGCCAGTTTATATTTTTTCAGGTCAATATGGAAATCAGCCAGCATTGCCTTTATATCAAGGGGTACTTCTGACTTAGCCATGGCATCTTTAAAAGCTTTTTCAGCCAGGTCGTATTTACGTTGTTTTTTATAAAAGTCAGCAAGCATCAGGATAAAACGCGGATTGTCCGGCTCTATTGCGATGGCGGCCTGAATATGTTTTTCAACTTTGTCAAAGTCACCTTTCTGTTGATAAAATGAAGCCATATCAAGATTTGGCCAGGCAGATTCAGGGAAAAGAACAATCATGTCCTGTAGTCTCTTTTCAGCCTTGTCCTGCTGTTTGCGGCTCATATAAAAGGCAACCAGCAACTGATGATTGGAAAGTTTTTTGTTGTCAATCTCCAGGGCTTTCAGCAGGTTTTTTTCAGCTTCATCATATTGTTTTCTGGCTGAGGCGACTTTAGCCTTTATAAGATAAAGCCTGTCCAGGTCGTTTTTAAGGCTCAGGGCCTTGTTGATTGTTTCTTCTGCCTGATCAAAGTTATTTTCAACCATGTCAAGATTTGCCATCAGGGCCAATCCTTCGATGTTGTCAGGGTGTTCAGCCAGTAATTTTTCAACTTTTGTTCGGCTGTCATTAAACTGTTTGCCCAGGAAAAGAATTTCCGCTGTTTTCATCAGGGCATCGGTGTTGGTCGGATCCAGGCTTGCGGCACGTTCAAGTTCTTTAAAAGCGTTTTGCGCCTCGCCGGTTTTCAGGTATATCAGGCCGAGTTGATAGCGGGCCGCGGCATATTTTGGGTCGATTTGAGCCGCGTTACGCAGTTCAATAATTGCCGAGTTTAAATCATCCTGCTGGAGGTATTCCATGGCTTTCTGGAAGTGAGCCTCTTTTTTTTCTTCAGGACTGGCACAGCCCGTCGTGAAAAAAGGTAACAGTACCAGCAAAAATAATAATGGGATTAAGTTTTGTCTCGACATGGAGTCTCCTTATTACTAAAGTTCAGTAAGCGCTCCATGAACACCACCCTGCACCCGTTTAAACGCCGCGATATACCTGATGTATTATCGCGAGCGTTGAAACGGGCACATGGCGGCAT
>JANTFJ010000364.1 GCA_024763495.1 Desulfobulbaceae bacterium
AGTGCCCCAGATTTGTTCGTTTCGGCGTGTTCACTATAGTATACTATGTGAATCACGCCTAAACGGGCGAAGGTGGGGTGCTAGCCGAACATTTACTCTCATGCCTTTAAGTGGTCAGCAGTTTATAATACTTTTGTAATCATCTGTCTGTAATTCCCGGTCAAGTTCAGTCCCAACTTCCTCAAGGGAAATTATCCGGCTGATCAGGTCGTTAACCTGAACATCACCGTTGGCCATAAGTTTCAGGGCCTGTTCCATGTCAGCCGGACAGCAGCCGTATGATCCGGTCAGCCGTTGTTCCCGCTGATGTAAGAGGTTATGATTCAGGCTTATTTCCCGTTCCTTTTTGCTGAAACCGGAAAAGAGGATAATTGTTCCGCCGGGCTCAAGCCGTTGCAGGCCGTAATAAAAGGCTTTTCGGGCTGAAGCGGCAATAAAGACCAGTTCCGCCGGGATGTCATTATCTTTGTTCACGATCTCATTTCGGCAATTTTTTTGTCTTTTTGAATTATTATCAAAGATCGCTATCCGGCAGCCGGGCCAGATAGCCCCGGCAGTCCTGGCAGCCAGGCGTCCCATGAGACCCGCGCCGACAATCAACAGAGAAGATGGTGGTTTTGTGCCGATTTTTTGCAGGCCATGCAGAACACAGCCCAGGGGTTCAGCAAATACCGCCTGGTTAAAGCTTAGAGCGTCAGGCAGTTGCAGACATATCAAGTGGCTGATCAAATTTTCAGGCAGGCTGATTGTCGCAGCGAACCCGCCGTCCAGATGACAACCAAAGAGTTTAATTTCAGGGCAGAGATTGGCTCTTCCGGATTTACAGAAACCGCAGATACCGCAAGTCAGGGCCGGCCAGAGCGCCACTCTGTCGACTTGGGCAAGGCCATTTACCTCCCTGCTTAACAGGCCGCATACCTCATGGCCTAAAACCCTGGGCAGGGTCATTGACGATGGCGGGGTTCGAAAAGCTTTTCTGTCTGTCCGGCAGATTCCAGCCGCCTGAACTTCTAAAAAGGAGGCCGGGGAGTATGAACAGGGGCAAAGAGTTATTTTTTTAATTCCCCGCAGTTCCGCCTGGATGGTTTCATTTTGTTGAAACACGCTGGACAAACTCCTTCATGTCCTTTCTCAGCTGGAGATATCGCTCTGCTGAAAGTCCGGCTCCCAGGGCGACCTTTTCGGCCATTTCGACAGTGAGAAAATCACCTGGGCCATGGGCATCGGCATTAACTGCCAGCTTTGCTCCGGCTTCCTGAGCGATTTTTGCCACGTGACCATTAGTCAGGGAATGGCCTTTTCGGCCGCTTAATTCAATAAAAATATTTTTTTCCGCCGCCAGTCCGGCATCTTCCCTGGTCAGGAAGCCGGGATGGGCCAGGACATCAACTCCGGCCTCAAGCGCGGCCTGGTTGGTTCCGGGTTTGACCGGCTCGACAATGGTTTCACCATGGGCCACGACCACTTTTGCCCCCAGTTCACGCGCTATGCTGGTCAGTGCGAACATCTGTTCCGGCGGCACATGGGTCAGCTCAATACCGGGCAGTAGTATGGTGCTGAAAAAGCGGTTCATATCTGCCGCGGCTTTTACCATCCGGGGAACGATAAAATCCAGGTTTGAGGAATCGGCATGATCGGTTATAGCCACGGCTTCATAGCCTAAAACCTCAACCCGGCGCAAATGTTCGGCTGGTACCAGTTCTCCGTCACTGAAAAAACAATGAGTGTGCAGGTCTATCATATTCTTCTCTATTTGTGATGATCTCGTAAAAAGTCATTTTTTCCATAATTATTCGAGCCGGAATGACGATCAGTCAACAACTCTGACCGCGCGCAGGGAATTAAAACAGGCCTCGGTTATTTTTACCTCAAGCATCCGGCCCGGCGCAAGTCTTTCCGGCGAATTAAAATTAACAATGTGGTTGGTTGTTGTCCGGCCGCACCATTGCCCGTCCCGGTTGCGGCTTTCGCCCTCAACCATGACTTCCATGATCCGGCCGACATATTCCTGGTGTCGTTCCATGGTAATTTCTTTCTGCCGGGCCTGATAACAGGCCAGCCGCCTGCTTTTTATCTCGTCCGTAATGGTATCCGTAAACTCACATGACCTGGCAGGAGGCCGACTGGAATAAATAAAAGAAAAACTAGCATGAAAGCGCACGGTTTCCAAAAGATTCATGGTGACGGCAAAGTCATCATCGCTTTCTCCCGGAAAGCCGACAATCATATCGGTTGTCAGGGCTATATCCGGCCTTGCCCGGCGTAATTTTTCCACCCGCTCCAGGTATGATTCAATGCTGTATTTGCGGTTCATCCGTTTTAAAACCTGATTTGATCCAGACTGTACCGGCAGGTGAAAATGAGAGCAGAGATTGTCAAGGTCAACGAAGCAGTCAATCAGTTCATCAGAGAGATCCTTGGGGTTTGAGGTAGTGAAACGCAGCCTTTCAACTCCTTTGATTACCGCAACCTGCCGTAACAATTCAGCAAAGTTCGGCAGTTTTCCCTTCTGGTCGTTACCATAGGAGTTGACATTCTGGCCCAGCAGGGTGATTTCCTTGATCCCGTGATCAACAAGATGCCTGACCTCGGCGACGATGTCCTCGGCAGCCCGGCTTATTTCCCGGCCTCGGACATAGGGAACAATGCAGTAGGTACAGTAATTGTTACAGCCCTGCATAATGGTGACAAAGCGTTTATGGGGCAGGCCGTTTTTTATCGTCGGCAGAAAAGGTGGAATAGTAAACGATTTTATAAATTCAGTGCTGGTAGTTTTTTTTCTTTTTTCTTTTGTCTGTTTGAGCAGTTCCGGCAGCCGGTAGATAGACTGGGGGCCGATAACCAGATCAACGTGGTTCATCCGGGAAAAAATTTTCCTGCCGTCTTGTTGAGCCACGCAGCCTGAGGCGACAATAACCATTTCTGGTTTTATTTTTTTATATTTGCGCAACGCTCCCAGCAGGCTGAAGGCCTTTTGTTCAGCCTTGGCCCTTATGCTGCAGGTATTAACGATTACCGTGTCGGCTTTACCAGGATCATCAGTGGTCTGGTAATCGTCAGCCAGCAACTGGGCCATGATCTCACTGTCGCGATCATTCATCTGGCAGCCGAAGGTGGCTATGTGGAGGTTTTTACGGGGCACGGGGTAGGGAGTCCTGGTTAAGGGCCCGTTCAAAATTAACTTCCCATTTTAGAGGGGGAACTATAACACATTTTGAAACGATCATGGTCAGTCAAAATCCTCAACGTAGCCCT
>JANTFJ010000365.1 GCA_024763495.1 Desulfobulbaceae bacterium
AACGGAAGCAATTCAGCCGAATCGGAAAAACAGGAATAAAATAAAGTTGTAAATTCAGGGGCTTACATAATGCCTCTTTTTTTGTGTCCTTATTTCCGGAATTTTTGTTGATTTTTGTGATAAGCGTAGTGTTGGTTAATTTAGCTGTCTTAGAGCTTGATTTCAGGTAAAAAATATAGATTTTTAACAATTTTATTTAATAAATCAGGTTGTTAGCCATGTGACAATGTTGAAATTCCCCGTAGGAGCCCAGCCCCCTGGGCGATAAAATATGGGGCAAAGCGCATAGCATGAATCGCCCAGGGGACTGGGCTCCTACGGGGAATTTCAACATTGTCACATGGCTAACAATCTGATTTATTAAATAAAATTGTTAAAAATCTATATTTTTTACCTGAAATCAAGCCCTAAGACAGCTAAATTGACCGACACTACGCTTATCACAAAAATCAACAAAAATTCCGGAAATAAGGACATAAAAAAAGAGGCCTTATGTAAGCCCCTGAATTTACAACTTTTTTTTATTCCTGTTTTTCCGATTCGGCTGAATTGCTTCCGTTTTTCCGGAAAGCCCTGTCATAAACACGAATAATCAGATAATTACGTAATCTACCATAACGATATAATGACAAGGCAACAAGACCGCTGCGGCTCACATCATCGGCAAACCCAGATGAGTTCCAATAGCGTGGGTTAAGCTGAAATCCCTAAAGGCAATTCCGGCTTCAAACTTATCTGTTGCCTTATTGGCAGCACACCATTTCACTTCACCGATACCGGTCAACTCAGGAACGGAAAAAGTATCAGCAAACTCAAAGGCGACAACAACATCCTTATCAATCCTGGAGTTACTCTCCAGGCGCAGGCCGCCAAGGCTCAAGTCAAGAGTAACAGCCTGTTCATCAAGCATTTGCAAACTGTCACCATTTTTATCACAAAGCGCCAGCCGCATGGGAATTCGATCAGCCACCCGGCGGAATCGGCGCCGGGCCCCGTCAGTGATAAGGCCATACTTCTTAGCTGACTCCTGCAGCAATTCACATCCGCGAATATATTGATGACATACCCCGAACCTTGCGGAAGAACAGAACATTTCCACATGCTCAGGCATTGGAATATACAGTCCTCCCTTGATCATACCACATTCTTTACTCTTATTTTTTGACCAGTATGGGCATTGTCCGCCAGGACGTTTTTTTATCGGATTCATCTGATTATTCCTTAAGTTATCCGGCTCATTTTGTCATTTTATTTGCAATAAAACCTGGCAGCAATCACGCTGAACGCTTACAGACTGGAGTTATAAGTAAACAAGTAGCCCCGGTGAACGGTTACAAGATTTCAAAGGAAGAAATCCGCATCATTGACTGCCAAAGTTTACATTATCGTCTTGCAACTAATATACCATCTCACTTCGTAACTGCTCACAGGGCACCGAATCTTCGGAGTCTCGCAGGGCTTGCCTTATCTCTACTAATTTATTTTTGCGTGAAACCTTACGTATGACTAATACGCCGCGCCAGCCTACTCGCAAAAATCTCCGGCACCCTGTAAACAGTTCCAATTACGGGGGGTAGCGAAATTAAAGCGCTTACCCCGTGAGTAGTTACTTCACTTCTTAACCTTCTTCGGGGAAATCCCATAACGTTTCATTTTATCGTATAAAGCGGTCTTGCCGACATTGAGTTGTTTAGCTGTTTTCTGGGCGTTACCTTTATTTGTTTCTAAAAACTGCCGGATCAACTCCCGTTCAAAATCAGCCAGAACCTCTTTCAGTGAACTCTCCCTGACCCTGTTGCCCAGATCTTCAATATAATGACCTTTACCATTACTGGTGGGATTTACATCAAAAAACAGTTCCTGTTCAGTAATCACATTATTTTTAGCCATTAATACGGCCCGCTGAATTACATTTTCCAGCTCACGAACATTGCCGGGCCAGTCATGAAGCAGCAGGCGATTAATAATTGTATCCGGCAGAAAATCTATATCTTTTTTAAAGGCCTCACGGTAACGCCGGACAAAATGGGTGGCCAGGTCAACAACATCTTCCTTTCTCTGCCGCAGGGGAGGAATTAAAATATTAATAATGTTCAAGCGATAATATAAATCAAGCCGGAAATTACCATCCTGAACCGCCTGGGCCAGGTCAACATTAGTTGCGGCAATAACCCGGACATCAACTTTTAACGGCTCATTGCCGCCCACCCGGATTATTTCACCATTCTGCAGAACCCGCAGCAGGGAAGCCTGCATCTTCGGGCTGATATCTCCTATCTCGTCCAGGAATATTGTCCCGCCGTCAACAATCTCGAATTTCCCTTTTTTCCTGGCCCCGGCCCCGGTAAAGGCCCCTTTCTCATAACCAAAGAGATCACTTTCCAGCAAATTATCATTAATAGTATTACAATTTACCTTGAGAAAAGGCTTTTCCAGGCGACTGCTGCTGTTCCTGACCAGGTTGGCGACCAGTTCCTTGCCGGTTCCTGATTCACCGGTTATCAAAATAGTTGCGTCGGAATCCGCTACCTGAAAAATTATATCCCGAAGTTCCAGCATTTTTCGACTGGAACCGATCATTTCTTCAGCCTGGCCGGTTTTCTTGAGTTGTTTTTTTAACAGGTTAACCTGGTGAGATAAATTCTTTCGAGTATTCTCACTTTCTTTTAATTCAGAAATTTTATTTTGCAGAATATCTTCTATATTAGTGTGAAAACTGTCTATTTCCAGCTCATGCAGCTTTCTATCAGTTATGTCACGCATTACAAGCATGATCAGCCGGTCGCCCAGATAACCTTCAAAAGGGACATAACTGTATTCAACATCTACTTCTCCAATCCTGGTTTCGACCAGATCTTTATGTTTTTCACTACTGCCGCACAACAACACAGGGCAATTATTTTGACAACGATCATTAGCGGAACAAAAATTTTCCCGGCACTGCTGGCCGCAAAGATTACCAAACGACGAGATTGCGCTGGGATTCATGTACTCAATAATAAAATCTTCCCTGATTAATACAACCATCTCAGGCATTATATCAAGTAATGCCCGCCAGTTACGCACTAGACGATCAATCTCCCGCTTGGTCTTTCTCAGTTCACTGTTCAAGGTCAAAACAATTTTTCCTTAGAGGTAACTGCTCACTGGGCACCGCATATTTCCGCGATCAGCCTGTCTTACATAGCACCAGTATGCTGCGTCAGTCTGATCACGAAAATCTCCGGCACCCTGCAACCAGTTAC
>JANTFJ010000366.1 GCA_024763495.1 Desulfobulbaceae bacterium
AAAAAAATCACGGCAGGGGTTTCGGGAAAACATGGCCTTTGTCGGAATTTTGTCCACCCAGATTGTTTATGAAAAATTTATCAGGAATTTTCAGATTAACTATCCGCAACAGCTGGACAATATTAAAGTAATTTCGTAAGTTATTGATATCTGTCGTTTTGGTAACTTCTGCAAAAGTGGTGGAAAAAAATTCGTATGTTCGCCAGCCCTGGCCATAATGCAGGTTGGGTTTAGCGGATAAAATATAAAACGGGATATCCACTTAGCGCAAGTAGGGGCACCCCTTGTGGGTGCCCTTGTTGATGCATGTACCAATTCGCAGCAAGGGCACCCACAAGGGGTGCCCCTACGGCTCTGCGGTGTGTAACCTCAATCCTCGGCGCCCAGCGCCAAGATACCCGGTGCAGAGCACTTCCTGATACGTTATACTACGGAAACGATCCACGAGGAACATTTTGTGGTTACTTGCGTTAACTGGATAGCTCTAAATATAATATCATTGTTACCCGGCAAAGTTTTGAAAAAGCACAGAATGCCTAATAACTGGAGTTAAAATTTATGAGTGAAGATACTGTTAAACAAATCAGATCATTTATTTTTGAAAATTTTCTCTTTGACGCTGATGAAGAAGCGTTAAAGAACGATGGTTCCTTTCTGGAACAGGGCATAATAGATTCCACCGGTGTCCTGGAACTGGTGGACTGGCTGGAAGAGACCTTTGAAATCTCGGTGGATGATGAGGAATTAATTCCGGAGAATCTCGACAGCGTCAATAACCTCGCTGGATTTATCGCTAAAAAAAGCAGCTGACAACCAAGCACGCCCTAACGCCATGAGCCTCCTGATTTTAGACTATCTGCAACGCTCCGCCGCAAAATTTCCCGATAAGACTGCCGTTATCAAGGGCGAGAAAAGTCTGACCTATGGCGAAATACTTATCCTTGCTCAGGCCAGGGCAGCCTGGCTTGCTTCCCGTAATCCTGCCAAGGGGTTTCGCGCCGCTATTCTTACCGATGATCCTTTTGAGTATATTGCCGCTTATTTTGCCATTCAACTGGCCGGCGGCATTGTGGTCGGCCTCAACACCCAGCCCAGTGAGCGTTCCCTGAAAACCATTTTAACTGACTGTTCCGCCTCATTTGTCTTTCTTTCTCCCAAATTTAAAAAATATCTGTTTAAAACTGCGGCCGCCATTCCATCACTGCAGGCCATAGCAGTTGAGGGCGACCGGGAGCAGGAAAAGAGCAGGGACCAGGTTGAATGGCTTAACGCAAAAAAAATTTTCAACAGTGCGGCTCCTGCAAATCCGGCTGAAGTTTCCCCGGAAGATATCGCCCAGATTATTTATACTTCCGGCACCACCGGAGAACCTAAAGGGGTCATGCTCCGTCATCGGAATCTGGTGGCCAACACCGAAGCAATTGTTGAATACCTTGCCCTTAGCAGCAGTGACCGGGTAATGGCTGTGCTGCCGTTTTTTTATTCCTATGGCAATTCGGTGTTTTTGACCCATTTTGCCGTTGGCGGTTCCCTGGTGGTTAATCAAAGCTTTATGTACCCCAATGTTATCCTGGATGAGATGAAGGAACACCAGGTAACCGGTTTTTCCGGAGTCCCCTCCACTTATGCCATTCTGCTCAATCGTTCCGCTGTAGAAAAATATGATTTTCCCAGCCTGCGTTATCTTACCCAGGCCGGAGCTGCCATGGCTCCCCAGTTAGCGGCCCGGCTGCAGAAAGTCTTTCCCGGAGTTAAAATTTTTATCATGTATGGCCAGACAGAGGCGGCGGCCCGCTTATCCTATCTGCCGCCGGAAGATATTGAGCAAAAGGCCGGTTCAATCGGTAAGGCTATTCCCGGAGTTACTTTAAGTTTGCGGAGCAAAAATGACGAGCCTGTTGCTGTTGGCGAAACCGGGGAAATCGTTGCCGAGGGGGAAAATATCATGGCCGGCTACTGGAACAGGCCCAGAGAAACCGCAAAGGTGCTTCGAGACGGTAAACTGTGGACCGGCGATCTGGCCCGGACTGACTCAGACGGCTACCTCTTTATGGTCAGCCGCAAAAGTGATATAATAAAATCAGGCTCCCATCGTATCTCGCCCAGGGAAATCGAAGATGTTATTCTCGAACATCCTGCTGTTCATGAGGTTGCCGTTGTCGGTCAGGAGGATGAAATTCTGGGCGAAACAATCAAGGCCTGTATTGTCTTAAAACCCGGAAAACAATGCCTGGAAAAGGAGATTATCCGTCATTGCCGGAAAAATCTTTCCGCCTTCAAGGTGCCGCAGCAGGTTGTTTTCATGGACGAACTTCCTAAAACAGTAACCGGAAAAATAAAAAAAACGGACTTGTGATGACTAAACCTTATTTATGTACAAAATGTATATTGCCATCCACCTTTCCCGGTATTTCTTTTGACGAAAATGGGGTTTGCAATCATTGCCGAAAATACCGGGGCAAAAAGAGTACCGAGGCCATCCGCAAAAAGTATGAACAAAAATTTCTTGACCTGATTGCTCAGGAAAAACGAACAGATACCTATGATGTACTCATGGCCTACAGCGGCGGCAAGGACAGCACCCATACCCTGGGAATTTTTGTCAAACGTTACAAGCTGCGGGTTCTGGCCCTGGTTTTTGATAATGGTTTTATTTCTCCCAAGGCTGAGATAAATATCCGCAAGGTCTGTGGCCGGCTGGAAGTTGATTTGCTTTTCGTCAGGCCCAGCCCCAGGATGCTGCATAAAATTTTTCACAGTGCCGCAAAAACTGAGCTGTATTCTCCCAAAACCCTGGAAAGAGCCAGCACAATCTGTACTTCCTGTATCGGTATGGTAAAAGGGATTGTTTTGCGCACAGCCATTGAAAAGGAAATTCCCTTTGTCGGTTTTGGCTGGTCGCCCGGCCAGGCTCCGGTTCAGGCCTCGGTTATGAAAACCAATGCCAAACTTATGCAGAACACCCAGAAGGCAATTTTTGAACCTCTCAGCAAGATTGCCGGAGACGCGATAAGGCCATATTTTGTCACGGAAGAGCAGTTTACCCATCCGGAAAAATTTCCCTGGAATGTTCACCCCCTGGCTTTTCTGGAATATGATGAGAATAAACTGGTGGAGAGTAATCGCGAGTTTGGCTGGGAAAAACCCGATGACACCGACCCCAATTCTTCAAACTGTATTTTAAATGCCTATGCCAATTATGTTCATCGCCGGAAATATGGTTTTCATCCCTATGTCTGGGAGA
>JANTFJ010000367.1 GCA_024763495.1 Desulfobulbaceae bacterium
GAGCGTTGAAACGGGCACATGGCGGCATCCCTGAAACGCTTACAGGCCGTGCCTTCTCAAAAGTCAAGGTGTGGTTTATTGATCGCTATCAAAAATATTGTTGAAATAAAGTCGGTCGAATGTCTTTTTTTGTTCGTAATTAATGGCTGTCATTACCGCATTTACCTTAAAAGGATTAATCTTTTTTTCTTTTTGCCGGTTGGGAAAATAATTTTACCATTGACATGAAGTATATTTTCTTATATTAAAATTCTTTTCTGCGAAATTCCTGGTTTCGTAATTTCTTATCCTGATTCTGATAAAATGAAAAAAATTAGAGGTCAGGATAATATTTTAAGTGCCAGCTTGATGGGCAGAAGTAACTTTTCCTTGTCTTAAATAAAAGAGATAAGGATATTTAGTAACTACTCACGGGGGGTAGGCACCTAATATTCGCTAACCCCTAATTTGTAACTGTTTACAGGGTGCCGGAGATTTCCGCGATCAGACTGGCGCAGCTTACTGGTGCTATGTAAGACAGGCTGATCGCGGGAAGATTCGGTGTCCTGAAACAGTTACGATATTTATATAAAAAAAGGTCAGGAGGTTATCGGCCATGGCAACAGCAAGTGAACTGTACAGCAGTGGTTTTTTTAATCCAATTATTGATAAATGCGAAGGCTGTGAAAGAATTGTTGAAGCCAACAATGCCAGTTTTTGCCGGACATATGCCTTTCCAGAGGCAAAATGGAAACTTGGTATATGTAATTTTGCTACCCACGTAAAACCGGAAATCTCCACAGCAAAGGTTAAGGTTAATCCCCTTAAGGCCTCTAAGCGGGCTGCTGCCGGTAATAAGTAACCGCAAAATTCACGCCAAAGATGATGCTGTGTAAGCGCTCAATAAAGTACATCCAGGTGCTGACAAACTCATAACCACAGGGTTTCACGCCGCCATATACTTGCTCCACGCCCTGCGATAATACATCGGTATATTGCAGGGTTAAAGCACGTACAGGGTGGTGTTCATGGAGTGCTTACGCGGCATCATCTCTGGGCATTAGGATAAATTGCCAGTAGAAATTCCTCATCATGAAGAATTTGTAAAAATCTTTTATAATTTTCCTGAAAATAGTCAGGAACGTCTCCGCCTGCGGTTAAAGCTGCTACAGCTTGTTGTAAAAGGTGACCGGAACGGTCGTGAATGGCATAAAAAATATCGTCCAGGATTTTTTGAGGTTTTCTTTCATAAGCAGGTAAATGTTTTTTTAACGCTATAACAGCCTGTTGTACATCAGCTGTCGGTAACAAGCGAAAAAGTTTTGCGGTATCATATATGTCAGCAGTTAGGAGCAGCTTTGTTAATGATTCTTTATTTAATTCCTCAAACAGTTCCTTGAGCCGGGCCTGTTTTTCAGTATCGTACTCATTCAACAGTAGACGCACATAAGGTACAAGCTCCTCCCTGGACAAAATTCCTCTGCTGAAAGAATTCAATAACCATTTAATTTGCATTTCAGGACTGCGACTGACAAAAGGCAAGTATTTTTCGTGCCAGCTTATCCCCTTTTTGTTGTTTTTTTTGATAAAATTCATAAAATTTTTTTAAGTACGTACTCAAACTGTTTAAAATCGAATGGTTTGATAAGATATTGATCTACACCGGCTCTGAAAGCTTTAAGGACATGAAACAGCTGTCCCTCAGCAGTTATCATAATAAAGGGAAGTTTTCTGTCTTGAATATCCTGGCGGATCGTCTTCAAGATATCAAAGCCTGTCATTCCCTGCATTGACCAATCTGAAATCACTAAATCTATATCCTTGTCAGCAATAACTCGCAACGCTTCCTTACCATTTGCCGCCTCTATAATTACGGTGAGCCCCATTCTCTGCAAAAAATCATTAATTATTTTTCGCATTATTTTTGAGTCATCTACAATTAAAATATGCTGGTTTAAGTCCATAAATTTGTCTATGTTCAGGTGATTTTTTTATAAATTTCATTTGACATATCCATTATGTCTGCTTAAAAAGAGAATATATATTAGATGGTTTGGGTAGCTTTTTGCCCCCTTTGCTGAATAGTTACAAATTTTCGCTATTTATTTTTTCTTAATAGTTGAAAGTAAAATTTTAAAAAACCAATTTTAAAAAACCTTTGACGGGATATCCTGGTTTACCATGCCTGAAATCAAAAAAAAACAAAACAGCGCATTAATTGTCGGTCTCATTATTATAGCCCTTATCTCTCTGGCCGGTCTATTTTATTTTCAATTCAATAAACAACAACAGAAAAAAACAGCGATTAAAACAGAAAATTCCTGGAATAGCCCACCGGCACAGATACAAGGAAATAATAACAATGTCGATTCTACCCTGAACGAAGAAAAAACTACAACAACTATTCTCCAGTCTAAAAAAGATGAAAAATTGACACAAGCTCCAGTCTCGGCTGATTCGCAATCCCCGCTCAATAAGGCAATGTTAAAGCTGGATCGGTTTTTTATTCACCTCAACAGGCAGCCATATTTTCAGGGATACAACCTTGCCGGCGGAGCAAAAACTTTTTTTTGCGATGTGGCTGTGAAACTTTCAAAAAATCCACCTAATGTCAGCCGGGAGACAGACAACCTGTTTACCATTCTTCAGAATACCGCTCATTTTTATCGGGTACTTGGAAAGAAAAATATAAAAATAGTACAGGATATTCTCAGCCATGAGCAGAATATTATTGAACCAACTATGGCCTGTTTTTATCAATGGTCGCTTGTTGATGATCTAAGCAGACCAGATTATCCTCATCTTTCTCTTAAGGACTTGTACCCCTATTCGGGATTCTTTCTCAATACTCTGGGAGGGCAATCTTACCTGTTTCGCAGAAAAACGAAAACCAGACTGCTGACCAAATATTACTGCATTCTTATTCTTGACAGGGCTAATGACGAAAATCTTAATGAATTTGGCGTAGATATCAAATATCCTCTTAGCGCACTGATTGATGAAATGGAAACAGATCAAGAGTTTAAGAACAGCGAATATCTGCGGGAAATGGACAGGCTGCAGGACAAATATGGAAGTTGACAGGTAACTATATCAGCTGCGCTGTAACCGTTCACCAGGGAGCAAATCTTTGCAACATTTAAGTCTCTAAGCGTTTTCCAGATAGCGATCAATAAACCACACCTTGACTTTTGAGAAGGCACGGCCTGTAAGCATTTCAGGGATGCCGCCATGTGCCCGTTTCAACGCTCGCGATAA
>JANTFJ010000368.1 GCA_024763495.1 Desulfobulbaceae bacterium
CAGCATACTGGTGCTATTCAAGCAGGCTCAAATGGGCAAAGAGGTAAGCACCCTTAAAAACAGGGCATAAACTCCGACTCCGTGAGGTGCTGGTGAATGCTTACGTTTTTTTTGACAGGAAATTCGGGCATAGGCACTAAAGAATTTCCAGGCCGTGATCCCGCAGGATCGCAATTTTTAAGCCGCTGTTGAATTCTTTGTGAATAATAGAAGCAACTTCATCAGAATAACTTGCCGCCATAACAATAACAGCCTGAATATCAGTCGATGACAATGCTTTTGGGGAGACGATTTCAATATGGGTTGCCGGGGTGTATCGGCCTTGTTTAAAAGGGGAAGAATCAACTACGAATTTAACTCTTCCAGCCATTCCGCTCATGGCCAGGACAGCAAATGCCTGATGGCCGGCCCCCCATACCGCCACTGTTTCAGGGGTGTACAGACCAAGAAAAGAGTCAATTTCAGCCTGAAGGCGCTCCTGCTGTAAAATAAAACTGTCCAGATTGGTTTTTTTTCTTTTTCGTACCTGAGCGGAAAGAATATAGTCATACCAGACAGTATGACAATCAAGGACATCAAAGCCACACATGGAAAGGGTGGTGATCAGGCTTGCCCTGGTAAAATAAAACAGGTGATCAGTCACAAATTCGCTGAACAGTTTTTTGTCCAGCATCATGTCGAAATTAGGAACCTCGATCAGACCCGCAGCATTGTCCTGCAGGTTGCGGGATATACCGCAAAGCGTAGCCCCGGGATCGGGAAGATGTTCCAGGAAATTAAGCATGAAAAAAGCGGAAAACGGCCCATTTTCCAGATGATAGTCTTCCTGATCCACAAATCCTTTTGATACCTTGAGGTTTTTCTTTTGACAGTCCGTGACTGCCTGGGAGGAGAATTCTACTCCAAAGGCATCAGCGCCACAATCACGCATCAGTTCCAGGTATTCACCATGACCGCAGCCGATCTCAATAATTTTTTTCCCGGCTAAACCATGGTCAGTCAGAAAATCAGCAAACTGTTTCAAGCGGAATTGTCGCATTTCAAGAGATACGGCGGCCGCGCGGATTACTTGACGATAATAATGTACCGGATTAGCGCTTAACTGGACAAGTCCGCAGCCAGAACATTGACAGATTCGGAGAGTTACCCCTTTGTCGTCGTCTAATTCTTTTCCGGTCGGCAGGAACTGGGCCGACCTGGGCATATTTTTATAAACCAGCAGAGGTTCTTTATATAACGACCGGCCACAGACACGGCACAGGCTGAGATCATGAGCCCTGTTGTCGTAAATCTCGTTAACCGTCATTTTTATTCACCAGCATATTTTCCCGGAACTCTTCTCTGTCAAGAAAAGGCCAGAGATCTTCAAGAGGGCAGGAGACCATTGAGCCGTCAGCTTCCTGCCTTGAGGCAAGCCGGGGAGCCGTGTATTGACCGGGAGTGATCCTCACGTCACATATGAGCGGCCCGTTATCGGCCATAAGTTTTTCTACCTGTTGCCCTATGCCCTCATGTTTTTTCAATACAGCAGCCTGGATACCGTAGGTTCGCGCAATTTCAAGCGGCTCCGGCAGGGTCAGCCCGCTGGCCTCATTACAGGCCACATAGCGAGAGTTAAAATGTGTCTCCTGCATGCCGCGAATAGAAGCATAGCCGCTGTTATTTAAAATAAAAAATTTAATCGGAAGCTTAAGACGACGGACAGTCTCCAGTTCCTGGAGATTCATCTGGAAACCACCATCACCATCAATACAAACGGTTCTCTTGCCCCCGCTTGCCAGACAACCGCCGATAGCGGCAGGAATTCCAAATCCCATGGCGCCGAGGGCTGGATTGTTGAATATCCGCATTCCCTCCTTTACCCGGAAGGCCTGCATGGTAATCTCGGCACAGGTGCCTGAACTGCCGGGAATGAGCAGATCATCCTGCCGCATCGTCTCGGAAAGAATATCTATCAGTACATAGGTGCTGACCCCATCCTGAATTTTATAATACTCCGGAAGAACAACAGGATAATTCTCTTTCCACTCCCGGCAGCGCTTCCACCAGGGAGCCCGGTCTTCTACGGGATCAAGCAGGTGTTTTTCCGCAAGAAAGAGGCGAATAAAATCGCCGGCATCGGCCTCAATGGCCAGGTCGATATCCATATCCATTTTATTTATTTCGCCAGGATCGATATCCACCATGACCTTTTGGGCAGCCGGGGCAAAATTCCTGTGATTATATCCTGTCTGCCCTAGATCAAGTCTGGCGCCGATAACCATGATAAAGTCGGAATTCTGCTGAGCGAAATTAGCGGCCCGCTGGCCGACAGCACCTGGGCGGCCAATATAAAGGGGATGTTTTTCTGCCAGAAAATCCATGGCCCGCCATGTTGTCAGGCAGGGAATATCCATAAGTTCGGCCATTTCTTTGAAATATTCCTCTGCCTGGGCCAGGCGGACACCATTGCCGACCAGGACTACCGGGCGCCTGGCCTGATTAAGCATCTCAATGGCCTGCCCGATTTCTTTTTTCAAAAAAACATTTTTCCCGCTTGATCTCCTGTCCACCGGCGGAGTAAATCCTTGAAGTTCGGTAATCTCTATTTCCGCGGCCTGGATGTCAAGGGGGATATCAATCCAGACCGGCCCTTTTCGTCCATTCCGGGCACTATAGACCGCTTTTTCCAGATGATAACGAATTGTTTGCGGATCAGTAACCGTAACCGCGTATTTGGTGACAGGTTTAACCAGCGAGATTATATCAACCTCCTGAAAACCCATCTGCCTGACACCAAGGTTGCCCATAAGATCAGCGCGTTTAACCTGGCCGGAAAGATAGAGAACCGGCACCGAGTCAAGCCAGGAAGCGGTCAGCCCGGTTATAGTATTGGTTCCTCCGGGGCCGGTGGTAACCAGGACGGTTCCCAGATTATTCGTGTACTGGCTGTAGGCGTCAGCGGCAATGGCGCAGGCCTGCTCATGGAGATCACAGACATATTGAATTTTTTCATTCTTTCCCAGGGAATCTACCAGGTGCATGGCTCCGCCACCGGGCAGCATAAATACATGATTTACCCCCTGAGCAGCCACAAAATCAAAAATATAATCAGAAAGTTTTGTCATTATATTCCGTTGGTTAAAATGATAGCGATCAATAAACCACACCTTGACTTTTGAGAAGGCACGGCCTGTAAGCGTTTCAGGGATGCCGCCATGTGCCCGTTTCAACACTCGCGATA
>JANTFJ010000369.1 GCA_024763495.1 Desulfobulbaceae bacterium
AGTCTGTAAGCGTTCTCCAGTGCCTTAGATTAGTTCAGTTGGGCCTGCGCCGCATACTGTTGCTATGTAAGCAGGCCCAAATGGACAAAGATGAGGTACTGGTGAACGCTTAGCAATATTTTGCTGTTTTCGTCTGGTTATATAATGTATCAGTTTATTTGTTGTTAATATTTGTTAAAATTATATACTAGATAAGGATATTTTTTGAAACTGACATTAGCCATTTTTTTTAATGCCTTACTCCTTAATATCTATTGCAAAAAACAGAAAATTTAGAAAATACTATACAAATAAGATAGTTATGACTGTAACCAGCCACTTGTACGCCTAAAGCCGGGACTAAAAAGAATGTGCCTGGTAAATGTTCGGCTAGCACCCCACCTTCGCCCGTTTCGGCGTGATTCACATAGTATACTATAGTGAATACGCCGAAACGAACAAATCTGGGGCACTATCCGAACATTTAAAGGGGTAGAGAAGGGTAGCTTTTACCCAACCCGAATATTTACTGTGCCTGTTAACAATTCTCAGATAAAAAACAGCCATAGGCAAAATAAATAGTTACGGTCGGCGAGGATTAAAAAGAAGAACCCTGCAAGCCCGAAAATAAAGAGTGAATATATAAAATGAACCTTCTAAATAATGAAATATACCTGCTTGACCTTCTCTGCGAGGCCAGGTTGATTTCACCGGAGCAGAAAAAAACAATCCTTACCGGGATAGAACCCCAGCGCCAGAAGTTGATCCGGCTTCTCCAGGGTAAAAAGCGTGTTTCGCCAAAAGAGATCAGGGATAAAATAGAATTAATAGACATTATTCTCTCATTCAAATTTGAGATACCGGGAAAAAAGGGGATTACCCTTAACGAAGAAATGATTATCCGGGCCGTGGCTGCTGACAGGAAAATGCCCTTCAAAAAGCTTGATCCCCTTGAGCTTGATCTTGAGGTAGTGACCAAGACAATCCCTCAATCCTTTGCCTTAAAACACCTTATCCTCCCCTTTGCGGTCAAAAACGGGGTTCTGCATGTCGCGCTGTACGAACCAGGTAACGTCATTGTCCTGGAGGAGGTGGAACGGGCCAATCAAATCAAGGTCAAGCCCTATCTGAGCACCAAGACCGATATCAGCCGGATGCTGGCGGAATTCTTCGGTTTCCAGTCATCAATTTCCGCCGCTGAAACCCAGATTGCCTCGCCAATGGTTGACCTGAGCAATCTTGAACAATATGTCAAGATTACCTCTTCAAAAGAAATAGCCTCATCCGACCGTAATATCAAGGCTGCGGTAGAACATCTTTTCAATTACGCCTTTGACGAACGGGCCAGTGATATTCACATTGAGCCGAAAAGAGATGTGTCACGGATCAGGCTCCGAATTGACGGGGTGCTGCATACCATTTATGAGCTGCCCAAGGTAGTGCATCAGGCCATTGTCTCCCGAATTAAATCACTCTCCCGCCTGGATATTGCGGAAAAACGACGCCCCCAGGACGGCAGGATCAAGGTAGAACATGAAGGAGCGGAATCGGAAATCAGGGTTTCCACTATTCCCGTGGCCTTTGGTGAAAAAGTGGTCATGCGGATTTTAAGTTCATCGGTTATTTTTCAGGATATCAGTAAGATTGGTTTTTCAAATCGTGATTACAGTATATATAAATCATTTTTCGAGTCACCTCATGGCATTATCCTGATTACCGGCCCCACGGGCAGCGGCAAATCAACTACGCTTTATTCTACTTTACAGCATGTTTCTTCGGCGGAAACTAATATTATTACCGTGGAAGATCCGGTTGAAATGGTGCATGACGAGTTTAATCAGATAGCAGTTCAACCCCAGGTTGACGTCACCTTTGCCTCTATCCTGCGTAATATTCTCCGCCAGGATCCCGATATTATAATGATCGGCGAGATCAGGGATCTGGATACGGCTCAAAACGCCATCCAGGCCGCCTTGACCGGGCATCTGGTTTTTTCCACACTCCATACCAATGATGCCGTATCGTCCATAAGCCGTCTTGTTGATCTCGGAGTCCAGCCTTTCCTGGTCAGTTCAACTCTGCTGGGAGCCATGGCACAGCGCCTGGTGCGGACAATCTGTCCCCATTGCGTCGAAGCCGTGACAGTCCAGGGGGCTACGCTGGCTGCCCTTGGTTTTCCGGTATCTGCCAATGGCGCTGTCAAACTACGGAAAGGCAGGGGCTGCCGTAAATGCCGGGGAACCGGATACCTGGGCCGCTGCGGGATTTTTGAAATCTTTCCCATGTCCAACAAATTAAAGGTCATGGTAAACCAGGCTGTATCAATCAAGGAACTTGAAAATCAGGCGATCAGCGAGGGAATGACTACCCTGCGCCAGGATGCCTGGAACAAGGTAAAAACCGGGGTAACAACTTATGAAGAAGCGCTGCGGGTTACCGGCGCTTCCTGAGACTGGCGAGAAACAAATAAGCACTGAATATCATAAATTTAAAACAAAAAGATAAAGCTAAACATTCAGTAGTCCTTTTGCAGAAAATTAAAAAAATGAAAAATAAAACATTCGGCAGGGTAATTGCCAACAATAAAAAGGCATATCATAATTACCATATAGATACCGTAATTGAGGCAGGCATGGTTTTACTTGGCCCTGAGGTGAAATCCCTCCGAGCCGGGAGAGTAAACCTGAAGGACGGTTACGCGTCAATCAAAAATGGCGAGGTCTGGCTCCATAATGTCCATATATCACCTTATAAATTTGCCTCATACGCTGCTCCGGAACCGTTGCGGGTGCGTAAACTGCTGCTTAACAGGCGGGAGATAAAAAAATTAACCGGTAAAACCCAGGAAAAAGGATTTGCTTTAATCCCGGTTAAGATTTACTTTAACAGTAAGGGTAAAATAAAAGTTGGCCTGGGTCTTGCCAAGGGCAAGACCCTTTATGACAAACGCCAGACCCTGAAGAAAAAAGAATCTGACCGGGAAATGGCCAGGTTACGGAAAGATTACAGATAAACCAAAACGCAGGAAACAGACAAAGAGGAACCAACAGAAGACAAATCAACTATCTGTCCTCTGTCCTCTGGTTTCCGGCTTCTGAAATGGGGGCGAAACGGATTCGACGGGGATATGTAAGCTCGGGTTGCATGTCGAGTATTCTAGCTATCTCGTAAAAAATGTTAGAACTTTAAAATAGTCGCAGACGACTATGCATATGCTGTAGCAGCATAAATAAGCTAC
>JANTFJ010000370.1 GCA_024763495.1 Desulfobulbaceae bacterium
GGATCATCGCCATTTCATTGGGCATCGCCTTGGCGCAACCTGACCTACAGGGGATCATCGCCATTTCATTGGGCATCGCCTTGGCGCTACCTGACCTACAGGGGATCATCGCTTCTTAATAAAATAATTTATTTTTTATTTTTATTTTTCTTCCGACCTCCCGGAACCGACTTCATATACCTCGGAGTTGTTGGCTATATTTAACCAACCATGTTCAAATTTAACCAACCCAACCTGTAGATTTCTGCTTCTGTTACGTTCTGTCAGCTAACACCTGGCGCAACCTGACCTACGGGGGCTATTGCCAAGCCTCCCTTTCGCGGCCAGTGGTTTTTTATTCCCCTGGAATATTTCTTGCTGTATACTGCACTCCATCATGATCCCTTTAAACTCAAGCGAATATCCCCGGGAAGCTGTTGCCCTCGACAACCTCAGCCTGAAATATATGAAACAGGCCGGGTTTGTCCCCTTGAGCCTTACTGATGATACCCTCAAGGTGGCAATGGCCGAGCCTGACGACCTTACCACCATCAAATCCCTTGAACTGGCCTACGGCTGCCGGGTCTCCGCCCTTCCCGGTCATATTGATGACATTATGGAGGCTGTTGAAAGGCTGTATGGGATTAACAGCAAATCAATCGACTCTATAATTGAAGAAGCTGACAAGGATATTGAAGAAATAATTCCCCATGGTGATGAAGACGTCGACCATCTGCGCGATCTTGCCCAGGAAGCGCCTATAATCCGCCTGGTTAACCGGCTTATTGTCAAGGCGGTTGAAATGAAGGCCAGTGACATTCATTTCGAGCCTTTTGAACATCGGTTCCGGGTTCGCTACCGCCTTGACGGCCTCCTGCAGGAAGTCGAATCCCCCCCTTCCCGTCTCCAGTCGGCAATAATATCCCGCATTAAGATCATGGCCAAGCTGGATATCTCGGAAAGAAGACGGCCCCAGGACGGCAGAATCAAGCTGAAAATCGGGGACAGGGAGATAGATTTCAGGATTTCCACTATCCCCACCCATTATGGCGAGAGCCTGGTTCTGCGTATCCTTGACCGCGAATCCCTGATTCTCGACCTGACCCTGCTGGGATTTCCGCAATATCTCCTCAAGGAATGGGAAGATCTTATCTCCCATCCTTACGGCATGATCCTGGTAACCGGGCCCACCGGCAGCGGCAAGACCTCGACACTCTATACCACCCTGGATAAAATCAACTCGCCCGCCTATAAAATCATGACCCTGGAAGATCCCATAGAATACCAGCTTGACGGGATCAACCAGATTCAGGTCAACCCGAAGATAGGCTTCAACTTTGCCAACGGCCTGCGCTCCATTGTCCGCCAGGACCCGGATATTATCCTGGTGGGTGAAATCCGCGACCACGAAACAGCGCAGATCGCTATCCAGTCCGCCCTGACCGGCCACCTGCTGTTCAGCACCCTGCATACTAATGACGCAGCCGGCGCCATAACCAGGCTGCTGGACATGAAGGTGGAAAATTTTCTCTTAAGCTCTACCCTGCTCGGCATCCTGGCCCAGCGGCTTGTCCGGGTTATCTGTCCGGACTGTAAAGAAAAAATTACCCCGGAGGACAAACTGCTGCGGGCCATGAAACTGAGCCGGGCTGAAATAGACAAAATGTCGTTTTACCAGGGGAAGGGCTGTGATGAATGCCGCCATACCGGCTTTAAAGGCAGAATTGCCATCTTTGAATTTCTGGCTGTCAATGACATTATTCGCCGGGAAATCCATAAAGAATCAAGCACGGATACCATTAAACAGGCGGCCCTGGAAAACGGCATGCTTACCCTGAGACAGGATGGCTGGAAAAAAGTTAATAACGGGATAACTACGGTTTCCGAAGTACTTCGAGTGACGATTGGATAAATGCCCTATTACTCTTACAAAGCAACCGATGAATCAGGCAAAATTTTCAAGGGATTTCTCGAAGCCGGCGATGACCGGGGAGCCCTGGCCGAACTTGACGATCTTGGTTACATTCCGCTAAAGCTGCGATACGCCGACAGCAAAAAAAATAAAATAAATTTTCAGCTTTCCTCATTCCGCCTGCCGACTTTCATGCGGCGCTCTTTCTCCAGGGAAGTGACATCCTTTACCCTGGATCTTGCCGCTTTGCTGAAAGCGGGGCTGCCTCTTGACATGGCCCTGCAGATTCTTATTGACACAGCCGGCAGCACACCTTTTCGTGATATACTAAGCGATATTCTTCACACGGTGCAGAAAGGCCATTTTCTCTCGGACTCCCTGGCAAAACACCCTGAGGCTTTCAGTCGTTTTCACATAAATATGGTAAAAGCGGGTGAAGCGGGCGGGGTGCTTGATGATGTTATGGAAAGGCTGGGCGAATTCCTTGAAACATCTCAGGAATTAATCGAATACATCAAGTCCGCCATGATCTATCCGGTTTTTCTCCTTGGTGTCGGTTCTCTTTCCATTATTATCCTGCTTACCTTTGTTATCCCGAAATTTTCTTTAATTTTTGCCGACATGGGCCAGGCAATCCCCCTGCCGGCCCAGATGCTGCTCGGTCTCAGTAGTGGCCTGAAGACATGGTGGTGGGTTATCGGCATAAGCCTGGCCCTGCTGACTTTCATCTTTCGCCATTACACCAGGACAGGTTCCGGTCGTTACCGGCTGGACAGCTGGAAAATGAAGATGCCCATGGTCGGCAGCTTGATAAAAAAAAGAGAAATAGCCCGCTTCAGCCGAACTTTAGGAACCCTGGTACACAGCGGAGTTCCTATCCTGTCGGCGCTTGAACTGGTCAGGGATATTATTTCCAACCAGGTAATCGCCGACGCCCTTGAAAAAGTACACAGCCGGGTCAAGGAGGGAGAAAAGCTGGCCCGTCCCCTTGATGATATCGGGGTTTTTCCACCCATGGCCATCCAGATGATTACCGTGGGAGAAGAAACTGGAAAACTTGATGTCATGCTGCTGCGAGTAGCGGACAGTTATGAAAAAATGGTACGCGGGCTGGTAAAAAAATATGTAGGTCTTATCGAACCGGTGATGATTCTCGGCATGGGTGTTGTTGTCGGCTCTATTGTAATCATCATGCTGATGGCTATTTTCAGTTTAAATGATCTGCCTTTTTAAGGGCTCGTTCATAAATAAATTCACATTTTGAGGTGGTAAATATGATACAGGTTGAGGCGATCATGGGCAGGCAAAACCGCAGGCGTAGCAGGG
>JANTFJ010000371.1 GCA_024763495.1 Desulfobulbaceae bacterium
TGTGCCCGTTTCAACGCTCGCGATAATACATCAGGTATATCGCGGCGTTTAAACGGGTGCAGGGTGGTGTTCATGGAGCGCTTACCAAAAAATCGTTATGATTGATCACGGATGTCGGAGTTTTTCGCAAGAGTTTACCTAACCAAGCATTTCCTGGAAAGCAGCGGCAATTCCCCTGCCGTCAAGTCCCTGCTCAGCATAAAGATCAGCCGGTTTTCCTGAAGAACCGTAGCGGGTTACGCCCAATCGCTTAAACGGCGTACTGATCTTTTCTTCAGCCAGCACAGTGGCAACAATTGCCCCAATACCGGTATCAACATGATGGTCTTCAACGGTTAACAGCGGGCCGGCCTGAGCAGCCGCTGTAATACTCTGCCGATCTAATGGAGAAATAGAAGCAACCATCAGCACTGCCACGGCAATACCGGCATCTTTCAAGGTCTGCCAGGCCGCCATGACATTGGCGGTTAAACTGCCGTAGGTAATGATTGTTCCGGCAGTCCCTTTTCGCACCCAGTCAGCCCTGCCCGGCTCAAACCGGTAATCTCCGCCAAAAAAAGGCGTTCCATCTTCCGCTAAAACCATGCCCATTTTAGAACGGCCCATGCCGACAAAAAAATTACCGGGCTGCCTGGCGACATAACGGGTAATCCGGTCAGTCTGGTTAGGATCAGCCGGCATAAAAATGGAAAAATTAAAATAATTGCGCAACAGACCAATATAATCAATGCACTGATGAGTCGGGCCGTCCTCTCCCACATCAAGCCCGACATGGGTGGCAGCCACCTTGATGTTGGTATGATTAATATCATTCAAACGATTCTGGTTATAAACCTCGGAAACGGCAAAAACACCAAATGTACTGAAAAAGCAGACCAGTTCCTCCCGGCTGATGGCCCCGGACATGGTAGCGGCATGATGCTCCTGGATACCGCTTTCCAGAAAAGCGCTTTCCATGTGTTTCTTAAAACCGCCCATCTTTACCGAGCCTTCAAGGTCGCAGGAAACCCCGACTATTTTCGCCTTTGCCTGGGGATCGTTATTAGCTTCGGCCAGGCTGAGCAGCGCCGAGCCATAGGCTGAGCGGTTATCGGTAACAGTTTGCGCGTCATAGGTTATGGCCTCACCCGGATCAATCGAGGGATATTTCGACCTGGTTTCCATCCGGGTGGCAGTAGATACCGGCTCCTGCCGCAGTTTGGCCCAGTGAGCAAAATCATTTTCCATCCCCAGTTCAGCCAGCGCCTGGTCAAGCTGGTCTTCTTTCAAGGGAGAACCATGGTATTTAGCCAGATTCTCCATAAAAGAAATTCCCTTGCCCATGACTGTCCGGGCATTAATCATGGTGGGTAGAGACGGATCAGCAACATTGCCGGTAAACACCTTGTTGAAACAGGAAGAAATCATATTGTAATCATGACCGTCCGCCAGGTTTTCAACATTCCAGCCGCTGGTCTGAAAAAGGCCCCGAATACTCATGGGCATGACATCTTCTGTTCTGCCGCAGATCTGGAGATGATTCCGATCCACAATTACCAGCAGGTTATTAAGTTTGTATTTATGGGCAAAACGCATGGCTTCAACAATCTGGCCTTTCTGCATCTCGCCGTCTCCCATGTAGACAATAACCTTATGATCCAGGCCCTTTATCTTCATGGCCATTGCCATGCCAACGCCGGTTGACAAGCCCTGACCGAGATTACCGGTATCCCATTCTACTCCGGGAACAATCCGTTCAACATGGCCAGGGAAGCCTGAACCGGCCCGCCGGAATCCACTCAGGAAATCCTCTTCGCTGAAATAACCATATTCAGCCAGGACGGAATAGACCCCAGGAGAAATGTGGCCAATACTCATTACCACCCTGTCACGATCCGCGGCCAGCGGGTCAGCCGGATTATGTTTAATGATTCCGTAGGTGGTCAGAAGCAGATCCAGGCTGGAAAGAGAACCACCGGGATGGCCCGAGGCCGACAGAGAGGTTGAAAGAAGAATCCTCCGGGCGCAGCGTTTACGCATCTCGCCCAGCTCTTTTACTTCCTCGGGGGATAACTGGTCATTAGCACAATTCAATTTAAAAGTCATAATATCTCCATTATGGGTTCACTCAAAAATAAATTAGTAGAGATAAGGTGTAATGTGGACATTTAGAGAAGTGATCTAATTGCAGATCGCTTTTCTAAATGTCCACATTGTGCCTTAGAATGCGAAGTTATTTTTGAGTGAGTCCTATGATTAAATAATTCCTGTCCGCGCCAAAAGTGCGGAAAATTTGTAAGTTAAAAATGCTGCCGGATAGTAAAATTCACAGTTAAAGGTAAGTTATTGCTCTCGCTGAACGATAGCGCTCAATAAAGTACACCCAGGCAGCGACAACCCCATGACTGTAAGTGATTCAGGGACGCCGTCATGCGCGTGCTCCACGCCCTGCGATAATACATCGGTATATCGCAGGATTGAAGCGCGTGCAGGGTGATATTCATGGAGCGCTTACCGCTGAACACGGTTACCGGTCTGCAAATTACACAAACAAGCAAATATACTACTTTTCAAGCCATCTCACCAGAAAAAATCAGGCGTTAAGGCAGATCAAAGTCGGCAACCTCCTAGGAGGCTGTCCGAGAATGCCCTTTCTCCCCAACTCTGTGTTATTTTGAAAAAATAATGCTCGCAATATCAAGTATATGGCTGTGCTTATTTTTTCAAAATGCCTCGGAGTCTGGCGCTTACCTGATTTGAGAAAAAATGTCTATTCTCGGACAACCTCCTAGAACCGCCTGTTACCCACAATGTACCTATCGCAAAATCAACAAATTACAAGCATATCAGCCGTCAACTGATGACCAATGTCTCTTTTCCTGACTACGAGAATTCAATGGCTTAAGTATACGCTGCTGGGATTAGAAAGATGTGGGTAACGAGTCTGTAGGAAAAGTACCCTGCCGGCAAACCCTATCAGGCTCTTGGCTCTTAATCAGTGCGATGTTTTTATCTAAGTTGTTGAAATATCGTGGCAGGTTCTGTTTCACCAACTCCAACCAATGAAAATTTTAGACTGTTCATCAATGCAATGGTGTGTAAATAGTTGAATTCTCATTATACTTGGCTCTACTTCACTGGTCTTAGCTCTAAATTCATCAATAAATATGCCCAAATTACCGTTAAACTGTAGGCAAAAACGGGCTTTTGGGACTTTTCCTACAG
>JANTFJ010000372.1 GCA_024763495.1 Desulfobulbaceae bacterium
GGCCGATCGTATTGCTGTTATTGTTTCGACACTGTTTAATGATCTGCCTGGTTGTTTCGGGCAGCTTTCTTTTCTCGGTCAAAACGCGGTGGCTGAAGCAATCTATAACTGGGGTAATTTTTTTGAGGGCAGAATGTTTGTCAATAAATATATGGCTTCACCCTGGCGGGAGTCGGAGAAAAACAGTAAACAACAGATAGAATTGCTCAATCTTTTTCTTATTCGGAGACGGGTGCCCACTGATTTACTGGAAAGATTGAAAGATTTTGTTCCCAAACCGCCGGAAAATGACATTCACTACACCGAAGATGTCAGAGATGAGTGCCTTATTGTCAGGGAAACCGCAACACCGGCTCTTGCCAATCTCGCCACTTTTTTAACCCTTGCCAGGGACAAAAAAATAAGAGTCAGTGCCAAAACCGGCAAGGCCACAGCAGCAACAATGAGAAAAATGGGGGAACTGCTTTACGAACCGGACTGGTATGATGATGACGATATCGGCCCTATGCAGGCTTTTGCCTGGCCCTTGCTCCTGCAGGGCGGAGGATTGGCTAAAGCGGACGGTTCTTTTCTGAAATTGACCCCGGCCGGGCGTAAGGCATTGCAGAAGGATCTGCCCGGTGGAATCAAAAAGGCATGGCTGAGATGGGAAAAAAGCAAACTGTTTGATGAGTTTTCCAGAGTAACTGCAATTAAAGGACAAAAATCAAACCGGGGACGCACCATGACCACTCCGGTCAAACGTCGACCAATGATTAATAGTCTGCTGGAAGATCTGCTGCCGGGTAAATGGATCAGCCTTGATGAACTTAATCGGCTGACTCAGGCAGATTCATTCTACAGTTTTGAAATGGTCAATTATGACTGGAAGCTTTATTTTGATGACCAGCATTACGGCCATATTGACCATTCTGATACCTGGCCTCTGCTGCAGTTTCGTTATCTTCTCATCTATCTATTTGAGTATTGCGCTACTCTTGGTCTGGTGGATGTGGCATATCGTGATCCTTATGGGGCAAGAAGTGAAGATTACAGCTCATGCTGGGGCACGGACGAGTTAGAATATTTAAGTCATTGCGATGGCCTGCAATATGTAAGGATAAATGATCTCGGCGCCTTTGTTCTGGGTCAGACGGATGAGTATAAAGAGGAAAAAGAAGATGACCTGTTTGTTTTCGATGACGCGGAGTTGGTTTTTACCGGCGCCAGGGCAATACCTCCCGGTCAGGCGCTTTATCTGGAAAAAATAGCTGAAAGAAGGGAAGTTGACAGATGGAGATTTTCCATATCTTCTTTGCTGGCTGCTGTTAACAGTGGTGAAAATCTGGCGCAAATCAGGAAAACGCTTGAGTCCTTATCCGCTGAGAAATTAAGCAGGGAGATAGAACTGCTGCTTAAAGAGACCGGGCAAAGATCAAACGCTTTTGTAAATATCGGCCAGACAAGTTTAATTAAATGCGGCAAAGAATTTCGCAACCAGGCTTTGACCAATAAAAAACTGCGCAAACTCAGTCTGCCGGCCGGCGAAAAATATCTGGTTGTGCTGCCGGGCCGGGAGTTAAAGTTTTCCGAAGCGCTGGAGGCAATGGGATTTATCCTTGGGGTTAAAAAATAATTTTCGAACTGTCATCCTGCCCGGAAATCTTTTGCCAATCCCGAAATTCCAGCCATTTATCACAGGGCACCGCATATTTTCGCGATAAGACTGGCGCAGCATACTGGTACTATGCAAGACAGGCTGATCGCGGGAAGATTCGGTGCCCTGTGAGCAGTTACGATTTTTTTTATATATTGGGGCAATCAGTGTTACTCGACAATAAAAAAACAGGAAAAGTTGGAGACAGGTTCAAAGAATGCCTTGAAAAGGGATCCAGGCTTTCCATTATTTCCAGCCTCTTTTCCATATATGGCTTTGAGGCCCTGCAAAAAGAGCTTAGCAAGATCGAAAGTGCACGGCTTCTTTTTTCAGAACCTCCCGAATCACCAGACGAAACACTGCCGGCACTCTTTCGGGGTTTAAGTGGAGACAGGTTTGAACGCCGATTTCAAAATGAAATTGGGCTTGCTGGTTAATTTCGGTGGTTATCCGAAAGCCACTGTAAAACGGATTATTATATGATTTTCGTGGTTCAAAAAGTGAACTGATGATTGAACAATTAGAAAAATTGCTGGATTCGAAAGAGGGGGAAAACCTCGAATTCAAAGAAGCAAAGACCAAAAGAGAAAGCAAAATCCCTGAACATCTCAAAAAACGGTTACAGTCACTTGTGGAAATGGGCATTGTGGAGCGTTTTGGCCGGGGACGTGGGGTAAAATATGTACTCAGCCGCCGGTATTATACAATGGCCGGTGAAAAAGGTACATATACCCGTAAGAAAGGGCTGGATCGGGAGACCAACAAGGCCCTGCTTCTGAAACATATCAAAGAAAACAGGAAAACCGGCAGTCGCTTGAAAGAGCTTATGCAGGTGCTTCCGGCTCTGTCAAAAGATCAGGTACAACAAGGTCATCACTATGGTATCCGGAAAACGGAGATTCTATTGCGTAGTCAATAAATAGTTAAACGCAATCCAGACACAATATAATAACCATAACGCCTTGATATTAAAGAAATTGAATTGCGTTGTTAAAAAAAGTTAAACGCAAATTCGACGCAACAAAATAACCCAACAGGAAAAAAATAACCACGAAAGACACGAAAAACACGAAATTTTTTATAATCCTTTTTTCGTGCCTTTCGTGATTTTCGTGGTTCAGAAATGGAAAACAGTATGAAAAAGTTAACAAAACAGGGCGGAGCAAGCCTTGATATTGTGGGCGAAAATATCAAGACCTTAAAGACGATTTTCCCTGATGTCTTTACCGAGGATAAGGTAAATTTCGATGTTCTCCGGCAACTGCTCGGCGATGCCGTGGATGAAGGAGAGGAGAAATACGGCCTCAACTGGCATGGCAAGAAGAAGGCCCGGCAGATTGCCCTTACTCCCTCAACCGGTACCCTGCGCCCCTGTCCGGAGGAGAGTGTTGACTGGGATACGACCCAAAACCTTTTTATTGAGGGGGATAACCTGGAGGTGCTGAAGCTCCTGCAGAAGAGCTACGCGGGCAAGGTGAAGATGATCTATATTGATCCGCCCTATAACACCGGCAAGGAGTTTATTTACCCGGACAAGTTTCAGGATAATCTGGATACCTATTTGC
>JANTFJ010000373.1 GCA_024763495.1 Desulfobulbaceae bacterium
ACAAAAAACAAGAAACTGAAGACGTAATTTTGAAACTATTTACAGCGAGTTACTCCAAGGCACTTATCCTAAAGATTCTAAATCCACTTCCACTTTTGTGGGTTAGTGACTTACGCCTGATAATCTGTCATTTATTTCACTTCTTCCTTAAAGGGCTGTCAAAAACAGACGATAAGCGCAGATTTCAAACTGAGAAAATAGTTTAACACAAGGGTGCTTACCTCTTCGCCCATTAGGCCTTCGCGCAGCACAAGAACGCTTCGCAGTTCATAACTGCTCACCGGGCAGCGCATATTTCCACGTCCAGCACGCACTTCAACCCTGTGAGAAGTTACCTGAAGGAATTATAAAAAACAAGGAATTATAAAAAACGCTGGACTAACTAAATTATCCCGGTAACATTGCAATTTTTACTTTATTGGTTATAAATTTACATCAACAAAAACGTAACTATTCAGCTGCACTTCATCTGCACACGACAAGTCTGTCTTACAGTAACCGTTCACCAGGGAGTAACTTATTGCAATATTTAAGTTTCTAAGCGTTTACCAGTGCCTTGTATTCAGAGTAGGAGTTTATGCCCTGTTTTCAAGGGTGCTTACCTGTTCATTCGGAGTCTCACTTCGTTCGCTTACCTCTGAACAGTTACAGGTGGTGGTTGGGGCAGTTTTTCGTCCCTACCTGAATAGTTACACAAAAACAATCTAAAAGTTCACCTGCTCTTCATCTTCGCCCCAGTTTCATCCTGATTGAATAACTGCGAAGCAATGTCTGGCCGGGAACCAAGCAGATAATTTAATAGTAAGCGCTCCATGAACGTCGTACCTGAATGCCTTACAGTTATGGGTTTGTCGCCGCCGGGGTGTCTTTATTGGGCGCTGTCATTAAAACTGTAGCGACAAATTTGCAAATTTATCCGGTTGGCACAGGGTGTGGCGCAGTGTCACCTCAGAATCCCGGGTTATTTTTGAGCAAGGCCCGCAGGAATCTCCGGCACCTTGTAATCATTAACAATTATGGTGGTTAGCGCAATTAAGGCGCTTACCCGGTGAGTAGTTACCTTTTAGCGAGAAATTAAATGTCCTGTAAAAATTTATATTCTACTGTTCTTATCTTATTTGTCCTTTTTCTCTATAGCGCTCCGGCTCTCGGCAAACAAGCCGATCACCGGGCTTCGCTGGCCCTTCTGCCCTTAGAACAAATTGCCGAAAAAAACATCTCTCCACTGCGGCGAGGCCTGAAAAATATGATTATAAGCCGCTTGGCAAAAAGAGCTGAAATTAAAATAATCAGCCTTTGTCTGTCCTGTCCCCTGCCCGCGGACAGCAATGGCATGGCAAAACGCGCCCAGGAATTTATGAAGGAATATAATACCGACTATCTCCTTGCAGGGAAACTAACCGAGGGCAAAGACCATTTTGTTGTCGAGACGACAATCTATGCAAGGGGAGTGAACAAACCTATCCATATATTTTCGCAGGAATTTGCCAATGATGATATGATTAGCGCGGTTGATAAAATTTCCTGGGATATTGCTGAAAAAATTTTCGGCAGCCATAAACCGACGATTCGGGGAAAAAAACCGGCACCCTCTCAACCGATGCCTGTGCCTGAACCCGTTGCTCCCTCCTTTCAGTCTGCCCATCCGGATCGAGCTCTCAAGAAAACTGTCATTATAAAAGACCTGCCTGAACTGCCGCCGATAAAACCATACAAAAGTTTCGCCTTGCCTCCGGCAGCGGGATTAACCAAAAGTCCTGTCCAGCCTCAACACCTCCAGGAAGAAACAATCAGCCCCCATGTGGAAGAGAATAAATCGGCCCCGGCTGAAATTACAACCTCTGACCTGACAGAAACCAGCAATACGGAAAAAATTAACCTGGCCATGCAGACCATGGATATCGGCGATCTTGATGGTGATGGCCGGCTCGATGTCATTGTAAGCGATAATAACAGGTTAATGGCCTATCACCTCGAAAATGCTGAACTTCGAAAATTCGCCTTACAGCCCAGAAAAGCGTCAGGACAAATAATCAGCGTCCAGCTGGCTGACCTCAACAAAAACGGCAGGGAAGAAATATATGTTTCCTGTATTGTTGATGGTGCAGCTGACAGTTTCGGATTAGAGTGGTCGGGTGAGAAATTTACTTATCTTTTCAAAAATGAAAAATGGTTTGTCACCCCCTTTAATATGCCCGGCAAAGGAATTATTCTTGCGGGCCAGCAATCAGGAAAGAATAAGCTTTTTATTCCTGGAATTTTCCGGTTGCAGATCATAAGCCAGGTGATCCAGCAAAGGGAAAAAATTGGGGCTGACAATACGAATTTATATAATTTTTCCCTGGCGGATCTTGACGGCAATGGCAGTAATGAAATTATTGTCCTGGAGCAAGATCATAATTTAGTCATCAAAAATGAGACCGGCCGCCTGTGGCAAAGCAGCGAGACCTTCGGAGACACTATCTCGGTTAAAATTAACAACGACAAATTTATTGAAATTCCGGCTCGAATTATGATAGCTGATATAAATAATGATAAATTGCCTGAAATTATTATTAAACAGAATATGAGCGCAGACAGCAATGACATTGATGGGCCCGATGATTTTCTCAGAGGTTCTATCCAGGCTTTCAGTTGGGATGGCAGTTCCTTAAACAAGATCTGGCAGTCAGAAGCGGTTGAGGGCTATATAGGCGGTTATCGTTTTTTCCCAGCCACCAAAACTCATCCGGCCCAGCTTTACGCTGGGATTGTTACCCGAACCGGCATCCTTGACTTTTTCTCCAACCAAGACAGCCTTATTCTTATCTATCCGGTAATTTTTAAATGAAATCCCCCAGAAAAGCACAGAACAGGATACCATTCCCAAAAAGGCATTATAAAAAATTCATGTTTTCAGGAGTAACGTCCTGATTTTTCATATTTGACAAGCTCCACTGTTTTATCCTACACTATTTCCATATTGTTCCAAGAGGCTGTTCGAGAACATCAATCCTGCCGCAAAACAGGAAAACCTGCAAACAGTTACAATGAGGGGGGCGATGTTCCGGCACTTACCCCGTGAGCAGTTACGGCGTAACTACTCATAGGGTAAGCACCTAAGCTTTTTTCCAAGACTCAGCTTGAAAAAAGAGGCCCCTTCGGGGCAGTTGAATCTGCAATCATGATGCATATATTGATAGCGATCAATAAAC
>JANTFJ010000374.1 GCA_024763495.1 Desulfobulbaceae bacterium
GCCCTGCTACGCCTGCGGTTTTGCCTGCCCATGATCGCCTCAACCTGTATCATATTTACCACCTCAAAATGTGAATTTATTTATGAACGAGCCCTAAATGTCCACATTACACCTTATCTCAACTAATTTATTTTTGAGTGAACCATAATGCTATGTAAGACAGACTTATCGCGTGCAGATGAAGTGCAGCTGAACAGTTACAGATACTGAGGGTTGCACTCATCAGGCGCTTACCCCATGAGTAGTTACCTATAATCTTTTATAAGCAGTTGGTCACTTATGAGCAACAGCCGAAGATCGTATCTTCTATAATTTATTAAGCTAAAATGCAAGGTTAACTTTGAAATTTTATCAAGGCGTTCTTGCTGCACCGGGCAAACATGACTGAACAAGAAAATATCCCTGAATCCAGAGAATCTTTTTTTAAACGTTTTCTCTATGCCTTAGGCATTTCCAAGGCTCCTGATACTGCTGAAGACCTTGAGCAGGAAATCCAGGAACTAATTGAAGAAGGAGAAGAACATGGGTTGATCAGCCGCCAGGAAGGGCAGATGATCAGCAGTATCTTTGAATTCAGAGAAACGATTATCCGGGAAATAATGACTCCCGGCAGTAATGTCGTCAGTGCTCCTTTCAGCATTTCTCCTGCTGAAATTGTCGCAATAATTAAGAAACATGGATTTAGTCGTATTCCCATATATGCGGAAATTCCGGATCATATCATAGGTATTCTTCATGCCAAGGATTTGTTGATTGCCGGAGGTGTCGAGGCCGGTAATCCAATTAAATCAATGGTCAAGGCTCCTTTTTTTGTGCATGAAAATCAAAAAATTACATTTTTACTCCGAGAATTTCAGGCAAGGAATACCCACATGGCCATTGTTACTGATGAGTTCGGCAGTATCCGGGGCCTGGTTACCCTGGAAGATGTTCTTGAAGAAATTGTCGGCGAGATTGAAGATGAATCAGACAAACATGAAGAGCAGTGGCAGGTAATTGATGACCGGACGATAATAACTGACGGCAAAGTTAACCTGGAAGAAGTTGAAGATTTTTTTAAAATAAAATTGCCTGAAGGTTCTTATGAATCAGTTGCCGGTTTTATAATTGAGCAGCATAATCGGGTTCCTGAAGTCGGCACCGTAACTAATTTTGATTCTTTAATTTTTACTGTGCTGGCTGCAAGCAAAAGAAGGGTAGTGTCTGTTAAGATTCATCGTCGTATTCCCGGAGAAAAGGAGTAAAAACAGTGCAGGATTTTTTCGGCAGCTATTGGAGCAACATGAGATGATAAATTTCTTTCCTTTATGTTTAATGTCCCTTTTCTCCGGCCTGCTTTTCCTTTCTTCTCCCGGAGTCGGTTATGGTTTTACTGCCTGGATAGCTGTTGTCCCCCTCCTTATTCTTTGCAAAATTGAAAAGTCCGGTCGTGCCGCTTTCTGGGGATTTGCGGCCGGTTTTCTCTATTATCTTGCCCTGCTTTACTGGATTGTCATTGTGCTTGGAAGGTACGGCGGCCTTTCCCTGTGGCTGACTGTGCCGGTACTTGCCCTGCTTGCAGCATACATGGCTGTTTATACTGCTTTTTTTGCCTGGATTATGAGCCGGACAATGACCTGTTTTTCCCCGGTCTGGAGCGCGCCTGTTGTCTGGGTCGGGCTTGATTTTATCAGGGGTCTGCTTTTTTCAGGTTTTCCCTGGCAGGATATTGGTTATTCGCAATACCATTATCCCTGGGTGATTCAGGTTGCCGATATCGCCGGACACCATGGAGTTTCTTTTCTGATTGTTCTGGTTAACGCCTTTTTGTTTACTGTTATATTCTATGAACAAGATCGAAAAATAGATTTGTTCCAGTCTCGACAAAAGACACATAAACATTATCATTTATTGCCTGCTGTGGGAGTAGTGGCGGCAGTAATGATTTATAATACAGTGTTGTATCGCCGCTACACTGAGCCCAGCCAGGTGCCGGGCGCCAACCTTGCTGTTATCCAGGGAAACATAGAACAGGATCAGAAATGGCTGCCCGAAAAAAAACAGCTTGCCCTGGAAACCTATCTTGCTCTTTCCGAAAAGGTTTTAGCTGACGACAATGTTGATTTACTTATATGGCCTGAAACAGCCTTGCCGTTCAGTCCACCCCAGGATTCGCTTTTCCCGCAGATGATTAAGGAGTTATTTGCGAAGCAGAGCACGACTTTGTTGAGCGGCGCTCCTTTTTACCAGGTTGATGAGAAAAGAATTACTATTTATAACAGCGCGTTGCTGATTAACAGACAGGGAATAAAACAGCGCTATGACAAGCAGCATCTGGTGCCTTTTGGAGAATATGTGCCTTTGCCGAAGCTGTTGCCTTTTCCGAAACCACTGGTGGAAACAATGGGGAATTTCAGTGGTGGAATTTCGTCTGAACCTTTGAATGTTGGTAGAATTAAGGCAGGGGTGTTAATTTGTTATGAGTCGATTTTTCCGGATCTTGCCGGGCGGGAAGTCAGGGCCGGAGCTAATTTGCTGGTTAATATTACCAATGATGCCTGGTTTGGCCGCTCAAGCGCTCCGGTTCAGCATTTTTCCATGGCTGTACTGCGAGCCGTTGAAAATCGGCGCAGCCTGGCCCGCTGTGCCAATACTGGAATCAGCGGTTTTATTGATCCTGCCGGTCGGATAATTGCCACAACGCCTCTTTTTGAAACCTGTTTCAGGACGGCTGAGATGCCCCTGTTAAATAACATAACTTTCTTCAATCGTTACGGGCATAATTTTTCGTTATTTTGCGCTTTTTTTGTCGTTCCCCTCGCGTTGGTGATTTGCCGCAGAAAAAGATTAAATATTTTGTAACTACTCATACCTTATAAAACTCATAACCGTGAAAACCACTGAACTGTAACTGTTTACAGGGTGCCGGAGATTTTCGTCATCAGTACGGTGCCGCGTATTAGTTATACGTAAGCCGGGCTGATGGCGGAAAGATGCGGTGCCCTGTGAGCAGTTACAATATTTTGAGAAGCTGATTTGCCGAGGAAGAGCGTAAGTGTTTTTGTGGGCAGGTGAAACTGTTAGTGTTTTAAAATGGTCCGGTAATCCAAATGATAGCGATCAATAAACCACACCTTGACTTTTGAGAAGGCACGGCCTGTAAGCGTTTCAGGGATGCCGCCATGTGCCCGTTTCAACGCTCGCG
>JANTFJ010000375.1 GCA_024763495.1 Desulfobulbaceae bacterium
CCTAAAGGATTAATCCAGCATAGTCAGAGTAAATATTCGGCTAGCACCCCACCTTCGCCCGTTTAGGCGTGATTCACATAGTATACTATAGTGAACATGCCGAAACGAACAAATCTGGGGCACTATCCGAACATTTAAAGGGGTAGAGAAGGGTAGCTTTTACCCAACCCGAACATTTACTAGTCAGAGTTACAAAGCCTTTAAAATTTCAGCAGTTAAGAAAACTCCCGGCCGAATAATCTCGGGATCACCATCTTTACTGCCGATTATGGTTGAAGCGGTTCCCTGGACAAATTTATCAAATTCAATAATAAAATCCACCTGCGGCAACTGATATAACACCTCTGCCGCTGAAGTCGCGGCTGGACAACCGGCAAGATTAGCACTGGTGGCGGTAATGGGTCTCCCACAGCCCCGCACCAGGGTTTGAGCAACAGGATGGGATGAAATCCTGGCCCCGACCCGACCTGTATCAGCAGTCAGCAGCCATGGCAGAGAAGCAAGAGCCGGAAAAAGCAAAGTCAGCGGCCCAGGCCAGAATTGCCGCATCAGCGCAGGATAAAACGAGGGGATATCAGCAGCCAGGCGGTTCAACTGATTTTCATCCGCTACCAGGGTCAATACCGGCTTGGCTGGAGAACGATTTTTCAGCCTGAAAAGATGATCAAGGGCTTTTTCATTAAAAGGATCAACCGCCAGGCCGTAAAATGTTTCCGTTGGGAAAGCAACCACCCCTCCCTGGTTGATAACAGTCACAGCCTTGTTAACCGCTGAAGGTATCTGCTCGGCCACAACCATCTTCAGGCGCTATATTGATTCTGCCAGCCTGGCGGCCTTTTCCTCAACCGCTGCCGCCATCTCATTTTTAAAATCAGCAAGTTCAGCAGCTAGATCATCATCGGCTACCGCCATAATCTGCACAGCCAGAATAGCCGCATTCCTGGCTCCGGCCTTACCGATTCCCATGGTTGCCACCGGCACTCCGGGAGGCATCTGTACTGTAGCCAGTAACGCATCAAGGCCATTCAGGGAAGAAGAATCAATGGGTACACCGATAACCGGCAAAGTGGTGTGGGCGGCCAGCACCCCGGCCAGATGAGCCGCCATCCCGGCCCCGGCAATAATCACCTTCAAACCACGCTGACGGGCACTGGAAGCATATTCCGCAGCCCGGGCCGGGGTGCGATGGGCCGAGGCCACAGTAATTTCAAAGGGAATATTCATGGATTTAAAAAAATCAAGCGCTCCCCGCATTACCGGCAGATCAGAATCACTGCCCATGACAATACCGACCTCCGGCCTGTCTACCTTGCGCTTAAGCGCTTTTTGGCCTATATCAGTACGAAAATAACAATCATCCCAATGGATCATTTTAACTGTCTCATAGGCAGCGGCAATCGCATCCGGCAGGGTCTCGCCCAGGGCGGTTATGCCTAACACCCTGCCTCCGGTAGCCACTATTCTACCATTTTTTTCCCCGGTACCGGCATGAAAAACCACGACATTTTCCTGTTTGACAGCCTCTTTTAATCCATGGATTTCATGACCTTTTTCATAGGCTCCAGGATAACCGCCAGCAGCCATTACCACGCAGACCGTGGGTCGGGGATCAATATCAAGTTCTATTTCGTCCAGCCTTTCATCAATGACCGCCTCGATAACCTCAACCAGATCACTGCGTAAGCGCATGAGCAATGGCTGGCATTCGGGATCACCAAATCTACAGTTAAATTCAAGAACCCTGGCGCGTCCTTTTTTTATCATTAAACCGGCATAAAGCACCCCTTTATATGGCCGGCCTTCAGCAGCCATGGCCTGAACCGTGGGCAGCATAACCTCTTCCATAACCTGTTTATGTAATTCATCCGTTACCACCGGAGCCGGTGAATAGGCTCCCATTCCCCCGGTATTGGGACCTTTATCACCATCATAGGCAGCCTTGTGATCCTGGGATGAAGGCAGGGGTAAAACAGTTTTTCCATCAGTAAAAGCAAGAAACGAGGCCTCTTCTCCCTCAAGGAACTCCTCAATAACAATCCGGTCGCCGGCAGAACCAAAGGCCCTGTCTGCCATTATCTGTTGAACAGCCTCTCCGGCTTCTGCCGGATTACGACATAAAATAACCCCTTTGCCTGCTGCCAGACCATCGGCCTTAACCACCAGGGGGCCGGAAACCGTATCAAGATAAGCCAAAGCCGCCTGTGGCTCGGAGAAAACCTGGTATGATCCCGAAGGAATATTATACTTTGCCAGCAGATCCTTGGTAAAAACCTTGCTGCCCTCCAAAACGGCACCCCGCTCTGCAGGACCGAAAATACGCAGACCAGCCTCTGTAAAACGATCAACAATCCCCAGGGTAAGAGAAACCTCGGGGCCAACCACAGTCAGATCAATTTTTTCCTGGACGGCAAAATCGAACAGCTTGTCAATATCCTCAGCCCCTATATCAACACATTGGGCCTGCCGGGCAATACCGGCATTACCGGGGGCGCAGAAAATTTTATCTACTCTTGGACTCTGCGCCAGTTTCCAGACCAGGGCATGTTCCCTGCCGCCGGAACCAACTACTAATATCTTCATGGGAATACTCTCCTTTTTGTTTACCGTTTTGTTTACCGTTTTGTTTACCGTGAAAATACCCCGGAAGTACCGGGAAGCACAACTCGCATTTTCATGTATGGGGGATGGCTGAAAAAATTTAATTCAACCATGCTGGTTTATAATGCCGCGATAGCTTGCTTTGAGCTATTCCGGAAACTGCTGACGACAAAGAAGCATTCGTAGTGTTCCGGATAAAATCCAAGGAGGAACGTAACTACTGATAGGGTAATCGTCCTAACGTAAATATTCAGGTTGGGGTAAAAGCTACCCTTCTCTACCCCTTTAAATGTTCGGGTAGTGGCCCGGATTTGTTCGTTTCGGCGTGTTCACTATAGTATACTGTCACAAATCACCGGCAGCAAAAAGCAAAGCGAGGAACAAGCGGCGCTTTTTGCTGTCCGAGTGCATTTGCCTTGTTAGCCGCAGTTTATGGTTCCGTGTTTTCTTTAACCTCCCAAGTAGCAGTATCACTCACACTGGAGCTATCACTTAGGGCCCGTTCAAAATTAACTTCCCATTTTAGAGGGGGAACTATAACACATTTTGAAACGATCATGGTCAGTCAAAATCCTCAACGTAGCCC
>JANTFJ010000376.1 GCA_024763495.1 Desulfobulbaceae bacterium
TTTTTTCTCAAATCAGGTAAGCGCCAGACTCCGAGGCATTTTGAAAAAATAAGCACAGCCATATAGTTGATATCTCGGAGTCTCGCCAGCTCGCTTTTCGGAACATTATTTTTTCAAAATAACACAGAGTTGGGCAGGTAAGCGAGGTACGAGACTCCGCAGAAAGAGACATTCTCGGACATCCTCCCAGGTGCTTACCTCATGAGTAGTTACGCTGAATATTTACAGGTAATTTAAAATTTCGCCGGGTGTCTCCAGCAATCCCCTGGCACCACTCTCACGCAGTTCGTCTGCAGTTCTAAATCCCCAAAGGGCTCCAAGAGGAAACATCCCGGCCCTGACAGCAGTGTTCATATCAGTTGCCGTATCACCCAGATATAAAAACTGAGAAGGATTAAGACCGATTTTGCCAGCAATGGAAATTGCTCCGGCAGGATCGGGTTTTTTCTTAATTTCCGGCCTGGCACCGGCAACAAACTCAAACATGTCTTTACCAAAAAAATGACCGACTGTGGCCTTGGTAAAATTATCCGGTTTATTTGACAAAATTACCAGCCGTATCCCTTCTTTCTGCAGGCTGTTAAGCATTTCCCGAATACCGGCATATGGCTTGGAGCGATCAGCCCAGTGCTCACCATATTCCTGTTTCATATTATCAATGCAGCGCTGAATGTTTTGGTTGTCCCTGGCTGTTTCCGGCAATACCCGCCTGGCCAGTTCTTCCATACCATCGCCGACAAAATATTTATAGGCGGCAGCAGGATGGAGAGGAAATTTCATCAGGGTCAATACCCTGTTCATGGAGTCTGCCAGGTCATCCAGGGTATCAAGCAGGGTTCCGTCCAGATCAAAAAGAACAGCCTTGAAGTGTGACATGTTGAGCTTAATCCTTTTTCGGCGCGGATTCAGCGTCCTGATCAAGGTCGGGAAATGATAAACCGGTTCCAGCCAGGGCTGTTTCAATAATCCTCCGGCCTACTCCCAGCCTGGACCTCAGCTCAGATGGCTTGCAGGGCTTGACCAGATAATCATCTGCTCCGCCGTCAAGTGCCAGGAGCTGTTCTTCTTTGGATCTTCTCGCGCTGAATATAATAGTATAGACATAAGGAATTTCAGAACTGACCCGCAGGCGCTGACAAACCTGTAATCCGCTGAGGCCCGGAAGGTTCCAGTCAACAATGGCCAGCCTTATATTTTTTCCCTCTTCCAGAAGACGCCAGGCATCATCGCCATTTTCTACTTCAATTGGTTCATAGCCCCACTTAATCAAAAAATTTACCAACCCCTTACGCACGACAGGATTATCTTCAGCAATAAGTACTTTAGGTTTAGCCTTCAATTCAGAGGAATTATCTGTAGACATTAGGTATGACCTCGTTTTTTGCCTTGCAGCGTCTTTTTACTTTTTCTGCTTGACTCGACAAAACAATAGCACTATCTTTTGCGAAAATTTAAATTTAATGTTTAATTAAGGATAAGAATAGCTCTAAAGATCAAAATCTACATGGTTTTGTCAGTTTTTGTAAAAAAAAATGGCAAAATATATCTTTCGTTCATGCTGATTTTAGTGTATAGATTTTATCTATTTTTACTAGTTAAGCTTACTTAAATTATGTGAGGTTGTATAGGGTTTATTTAACTTTTTTTGTTAAGGAGGTTTATTCCATGTCAATTTGTGTAGTTGGACACTCAAATCCGGATACCGATTCCGTTGCCGCTGCTATTTCTTTTGCTAACCTGCTCAAGGCTGAAGGCAGTGATGCCGTTGCCTGCATGCAGTCAGATGCTGCCAGTCTCAATCCTGAGAGTACTGTTGTTCTGGAGAAATTCGGAATGGCCGCTCCTGAAGAGATTAAAGATGCTGCCGGGAAAGAGATTGCTTTAGTTGACCATAGCGACATTGGTCAGGCTCCGGCAAACATCGGCGATGCCGAGGTTGTTGCTATTGTTGATCATCATAAAGTTGGTGACATTACCACTAACAATCCAATTCTCTTCAATGCCCAGCCGGTTGGCTGCACCTGTACTGTGCTGAATGAAATGTACAAAATTAAAGGTATAGACATTCCTAAAGATATAGCTGGTGTTATGCTCTGCGCCATCCTGAGTGACACTGTTAACTTCAAGTCGCCCACCTGCACAGATGCAGACAAAGCCGCTGTTGCCGACCTGAAAACTATCGCCGGTGTTGATGATACCGATGCTCTGTTCATGGACATGCTGAAAGCAAAATCTTCCGTTGATGGCGTGCCGGCCAAAGACCTGCTCTTCCGCGATTACAAAGACTTTGACATGAATGGCAACAAAGTAGGCGTTGGCCAGCTTGAGCTTGCTACCTTAGATCAGGTTGCCGCTATTCGCGATGATCTTTACAAAGCCATGGAAGAAGTAAAAGCTGATGGTCGTCATTCTGTACTGCTGATGCTTACCGATGTTGTCAAGGAAGGCACTGACCTGGTTGTTGTCTCCGATGATAATGCCCTGATCGAAAAAGCCTTTGACGGCAAACTTGACGGCACCTCTATGTGGGTTGACGGCATGATGAGCCGGAAAAAACAGACTGTTCCCAACCTGCAGAAAGCGTTTGGCTGCTAAGCTCCAATATTTCATAACAGGTTTACTGTAAAAAAACCCTGTTGTCCTTTTGGACAACAGGGTTTTTTTGTGTTTCCGGTCAATGTATGTGGTCACGGAATTCGCTTGGCTCACACACCTGACCTGCAACTATCCAGCCATGTTTCAAATATGATAACTATTCAGCAAAGGAAACTGCTCACACCCTTAAAACTCATAACCGTTAAAAACACCGAACTGTAACTGGTTGCAGAGTGCCATAGATTTTCGTAATCAGACTGGCGCAGCATACCGGTGCCATGCAAGACAGGCTGATCGCGGAAATATGCTGTGCCCTGTAAGCAGTTACGTTATTTTTTTACTGTAGAGCAGGCCTTGACAAAAGGCAGCAAAGCAAAGATATTAATAGAAATGACGTAACTCTATTCAGGTAGGGGCGAAAAACTGCCCAAACCACCGACCTGTAACTGTTCAGAGGTAAGCGAACGAAGAGAGACTCCGTGCGCTTTAACTGTGCGTGATAAGGCTGGCACCCATACTTCGGGCATAAACTTCGCATACTAATGCTATGTAAGACAGACTTATCGCGTGCAGGTAAGCACCCTTAA
>JANTFJ010000377.1 GCA_024763495.1 Desulfobulbaceae bacterium
GTTGATATAATTGATTGAAATTATTTAATATAATTGAATAAATTCGTCTGTCATTCCGGCTAAAAACATGCCGGAATGACGAATCGCCTATTAATTTTTTGTCATAACAAGTCGAATTTATAAGTAAAATAATAAGTCCGAAAGTTGAGTTGTAAAGTAAATAATTTTGTAAGGGGGTAGAGGTGTCTGGACATTCAAAATGGAGCACTATAAAAAGAAAAAAGGGTGCGGCTGATGCCAAGCGCGGTAAGATATTTACCCGGCTGATCAAGGAAATTACCGTGGCGGCCAGGATGGGCGGCGGTGATCCGGACGGTAACCCTCGACTAAGATCAGCTATTGCTGTTGCCAAGTCGGAAAATATGCCTAAGGATAATATCGTCAGGGCTGTAAAAAAAGGCACAGGCGAACTTGAAGGAGAGGTTTACGAAGAAATAACCTACGAGGGTTATGGCCCGGGCGGGGTTGCGATACTTGTTGACTGCATGACTGACAATAAAAACAGGACAGTGGCCGAAGTACGTTATTTTTTTTCCAAGAGCGGCGGTAACCTGGGCGAGTCCGGCTGTGTGTCCTGGATGTTTAAGCGCAAGGGCTCAATCCTGATAGATAAATCGACAATTGATGAGGAGAAGTTGATGGATCTCGCTCTTGATGCCGGGGCTGAAGATGTCGTGGACGAAGAGAGCGAATTTCTGGTATTGACTGAGCCGGATGATTTTGAGGCTGTACGTGATGCTCTGCAAAAAGACGGGGTTGAATTCCTTGAGGCATCTATTGGTATGATTCCTGAAAATGTCGTGGAAATAAAAGAAGAAAAGGTCGCAAAGCAGGTTATGAGATTACTTGATAACCTGGAAGATTTTGAGGATGTACAGAATGTGTATTCCAATTTTGATGTTGAAGAAACACTGATAAGTTCATAGTTATAAGTCATGAGCCATCAGCCCGCAATCCGTATCCTCGGTATTGATCCCGGCTCCAGGGTTACCGGTTATGGCGTGCTTGATCAGAAAGGGAATAAATCTATTTTTGTCAGTTGCGGTGTTGTCAGGCCGAAACAAAAAAGTTTTGCCGGTCGGTTAGAGGAAATTTATAATACTGTAGGCGAAATTATCGAGACTTTCAAGCCCGAGCGTTTTGCCATTGAGGATGTTTTTGTTTCGGTAAATCCGAGGTCGGCTTTGAAACTTGGTCATGCAAGAGGGGTGCTGCTGCTGGCCGCGGCTCAGCATAACCTTGAAATTTACGAATATACTCCCAGGGTGATCAAACAGGCAGTCGCCGGCTACGGTAACGCGACAAAAGCCCAGATTCAACAGGCAGTCCGGGCACTGCTGAGCCTGTCGGCCTGTCCCAGTCAGGATGCCGCTGATGCCTTGGCGATCTCTCTTTGTTGTTCCAGTTATCTGGATTATTATGATCGCATCACTCTCAGGTAAAATCCTTTATAAATTCCCGGAAAAGTTGATTGTTGACGTCAACGGGGTCGGTTACGAGGTTTTTCTGCCGGTATCATCTTTTCGGAAATTACCGGAAATCGGCCAGGAAATTTTTTTGCATATCCATACACATGTCAGGGAAGACACTCTGACTCTTTTTGGTTTTCATGACCCGGATGAGAAAGAAATGTTTTTGCTGCTGATGACGGTTTCCGGGGTCGGGCCCAAGCTGGCTCTTGCCATTTTGTCCGGGATCGGGCCTGATGAATTTGTCCAGGCAGTTGTTTCCGAGGATATTACTCGGTTGACTGGATTGTCAGGGGTAGGAAAAAAGAAGGCCGAAAGACTCTGCCTGGAATTAAAAGACAAGGTGCGGTTTATTTCGACCAGTGAAGAATCAACTGTTAATCCTCCTGGAGTTGGCGCAGAGGGTAAGCAGCTGGTTGCCGATGTGGTCTCAGCTCTGGTTAATCTTGGTTATCCCCAGGCAGACGCTCGCCGGGCAGTGGACGCGGTTTATAAAAAAGAGGATGAAACCGGGCTTAGCCTTGAAAAATTACTGCGTCTTTCCTTGAGATCCCTGGTATGAAATACGAAGAAAGAATTGTCAGTACATCGCCGGTTAACGGCCTGGAAGAAAGTGAAGAGGTCAGCCTGCGCCCCCGTCGTTTGTCCCATTACATCGGCCAGGATCAGCTTAAAAAGAATCTTGAAATAACTATTCAGGCGGCCATTGGGCGTAATGAGCCGCTGGATCATGTTCTTTTTCACGGTTTCCCCGGCCTGGGGAAGACCACCCTGGCCTATATAATAGCTAATGAAATGGGGGCTGATATCAAGGTTACTTCCGGGCCGGTTATTGAAAGGCCTGGCGATCTTGCCGCAATCCTTACCAGTCTCCAGCCGGGAGATGTCCTTTTTATTGATGAAATTCATCGTCTTAATCATGTAGTTGAAGAAATTCTCTATCCTGCCATGGAAGATTTTCAGCTCGATCTGGTAATCGGACAGGGGCCGGGAGCGAGAAGCGTGAAGATGGATTTGCCTCGTTTTACCTTAATTGGCGCCACTACTCGTACTGGTCTGCTTACCCCGCCCCTGCGTGATCGTTTTGGAGTAATTCTCCGTCTTGATTTTTATTCTCCGGCAGAGCTTGTGACCATTGTCGAACGTTCTGCCGCCCTGCTTAATGTCCCCATCAATGAGTCCGGAGCCCTGGAAATGGGGGGACGATCCCGCGGTACCCCACGGATTGCTAATAGATTGTTGAAAAGGGTCCGTGATTATGCCGAGGTTAAAGCTGACGGAAAGATCACCGGAGAGATCGCGGCTGATGCCCTGGATATGCTGGCCGTTGATCAGCATGGTTTTGATGAAATGGATCGTCGCATTCTCCTGACTATTATCGATAAGTTTCAGGGGGGGCCTATTGGGCTTGACACCCTGGCTACGGCTGTCTGTGAAGAAAAAAATACCCTGGAAGATGTCTATGAGCCTTTTTTGATTCAGTCGGGGTTCCTGACCCGGACTCCCAGGGGGAGAATGGCCACAGTTACCGCTTATGAATATTTCGACCGTAGTCGGCAGAACAATTCAGCCCCGAAGCCGGGTCAGCTTTTTAGATAGTTGTTGTTCCTGCCTTATAAATATTCGGGTTGGGTAAAAGCTACCCTTCTCTATCCCTTTAAATGTTCGGATAGTGCCCCAGATTTGTTCGTTTCGGCGTGTTCACTATAGTAT
>JANTFJ010000378.1 GCA_024763495.1 Desulfobulbaceae bacterium
CTATAGTGAACACGCCGAAACGAACAAATCTGGGGCACTATCCGAACATTTAAAGGGGTAGAGAAGGGTAGCTTTTACCCAACCCGAATATTTACGTTAGGACGCTTACCCCATGAGTAGTTACAAATGAGGAATTAATATGCGGATAACAACAAATGAAGTTAAGCAGGCGGCCCGGCTGGCCCGCCTGGAAGTAATTGATGAAGAGCTGGAAGACCTAACAGAACAGCTTGATCGTATTCTCGGCTACATTGACAAATTAAATGAATTAAATACTGACGGCATCAGCCCCACAAGTCATGCTGTGGAAATGAAAAATGCCTTTCGGGAGGATAAGGTACTTCCCTCATTGTCCCAACAGGAAGCCCTCGCCAATTGCCCGTCCCGAAACGATGAAGCGTTTATTGTCCCCAAGGTAATCTAGGAGGCTGTCCGAGAATGCCCTTGCCCCCCAACTCTGCGCTATTTTAAAAAAATAATGCTTGCAATATCAACCAGATGGCTCTGCTTATTTTTCAAAATGTCTCGGAGTCCAGCGCTTACCAAGTGAGTAATTACGATGGAAACTTATCAATATACTATACATGAACTGCAGAAAAAACTGGCCGGTCAAGAAATCAGCGCCAGGGAACTGACGGAAACGGTTTTTGCCCGTATTTCCGCTGTGGACGACAAGGTAAATGCTTACCTCATCCTGGATAAAAATAAAGCCATGGACCAGGCGGCGGCGGCCGACAAGCTGCTTGCCGACAAAAAAGGCGGCCCACTGTGCGGCATCCCGTTGTCGATCAAGGATGTGTTGTGTACCAAGGGCTTGCGGACTACGGCAGGCTCAAAAATTCTTGAAAATTTCATACCTCCCTATGATGCCGCAGTTATTGAAAAACTGCGCGCGGCCGGAGCGGTGATTATCGGCAAGGTAAGCATGGATGAATTTGCCATGGGATCCTCCAATGAAAACTGCGCCTATGGCGCGCCGCATAATCCCTGGAACCTGGATTATATCTGCGGCGGCTCCAGCGGCGGTTCAGCCGCTTCGGTAGCTGCGGATGAATGTATTGCCTCGCTTGGTTCCGACACCGGCGGTTCAATCAGGCAGCCTGGTTCCCATTGTTCGGTAGTTGGTTTAAAACCCACCTATGGCAGGGTTTCCCGTTTTGGGCTGCTGGCCTATGCCTCATCTCTGGACCAGATCGGCCCCTTGACCAGGGATGTGACTGACTGCGCCATTATGTTAAATGTGATCAGCGGTTATGACCGGCGCGATTCAACTTCGGTTGATCGTCCGGTTCCCGATTATCCGGCAGCTCTTAAACCGGGATTAAACGGTATGACTGTGGGTATTCCCACTGAATACTTTGCCGAAGGCCTGAACCCTGAAGTGAACGAGGCTGTATTAAATGGGATTGACAAATTACGTGAGGCCGGGGCTGAAATCGTTGAGGTCTCCCTGCCCCATACCGAGTATGGGGTTGCCGCCTATTACATCATTGCTCCGGCCGAGGCCAGCTCCAACCTGTCCCGCTATGACGGTGTACGGTTTGGTTATCGCAGTCCGGAGGCGGACTCATTACTTGACATGTACAACAAAACCCGTTCCCAGGGATTTGGCGAAGAGGTAAAAAGACGAATTATAATCGGTACATACGCTCTTTCATCCGGCTATTATGACGCCTATTACAAAAAAGCCTCCCAGGTACGAACCCTGATTATCGAAGATTACAAAAAGGTGTTCAGTCAATGCGATGTTCTGGTTTCGCCGGTCAGTCCTGTTCCGGCCTGGCAGCTGGGCGAGATGGTAGACGATCCGCTCAGTATGTATCTCTCTGATGCCCTGACCATTCCGGCCAACCTGGCCGGAATTCCGGCAATTTCCGTGCCCTGTGGTTTCAGTTCCGCCGGCCTGCCCATCGGCCTCCAGATTCAAGCCGGACATTTTGAGGAAGAAAAACTGCTGAAAGCCGCCTTTAATCTGGAATCAGCTCTTGACATAAAAGGCCGGAAACCGGATATTGCATGAAATTGTTAATTTTTGTCTGCTGTTGTGTTGCTTTTAGCCTGACCGGCTGCGCTGAAAAAGGAGTTGACGGCCGGATGGTGGACGCGGCTCAGCCCAGGTTGCTGAAACCGGCGGATGGTATTTGCCGGGATGAGATAACCGGGCTGATGTGGCTGGAAAAACGAAGTAGAAAGATAACTGATTCTGCCCAGGCCGCTAAGTATGCGGCAGGTCTTGATCGAAACGGCTATAATGACTGGCGCCTGCCCACCCTGCTGGAATTTTCTTCCCTGAACGCCACCTGCATGCTGCATAAAACCGGCGAATGTCAAATTCAGGATAAATCAGCCTACTGGTTTACGACCGGGGACGGCCAGGTCAAGGCCGGTCGCTGGGTTGCCCCTGATTATACCTGCGGCCTGAAATATGAGCTGGAGGAAACTGCAAAAGGTTATGTCAGGGGTGTGCGTCCCTGAGCTCGGCACCGGCTTTTCGTCCTCCGGCTTCCGGCCTCTGTCATCTGTCCTCTGAATGGCGGAGAGGGTGGGATTCGAACCCACGGTGGGCGTAACCCACAACGGTTTTCGAGACCGCCCCGTTCGGCCACTCCGGCACCTCTCCATATCAGAAAACAGAAGACAGAAGACAGAGATCGGAAAACTGATGTGATCTGTTCAAATGTCCTGCTGCCAAAACCAAGAATATACGTAACTACTCACGGGGTAAGTGCCGGAACGTCGCAAACCCCCTAATTGTAACTGTTTACAGGGTACCGTAGATTTTCGTGGCCAGTCCGGTGCCGCGTGTATGTCATACGTAAGCCGGGCTGGACGCGGAGGTAAGCGAAGACTCCGAATATGCGGTGCCCGTTGAGCAGTTACGAATATACCTTGTCAAAAAAGTATTGCAAGAATAAGTTATTTTTCAAACTGTCGCCAGGAGGCTGTATCTGTATAAGAAAAAGGTAACTACTCACACCTTAAGTAACCGTTCACCGGGGAGCAAAATTTAAGTCTCTAAGCGTTTACCAGTGCCTTGGGGTTCACTCAAAAATAAATTAGTAGAGATAAGGTGTAATCTCAACTTTCTGACTTGAGATAAGTATTTGAAGTCATATAACATCACCAATAAAACTCGCTCGTCATTCCGGCATGTCTTTAGCCGGAGGTAAG
>JANTFJ010000379.1 GCA_024763495.1 Desulfobulbaceae bacterium
ATCATGCTGATGGCTATTTTCAGTTTAAATGATCTGCCTTTTTAAGGAAAAAGCATGAAGGATAGAGGAGCAGGAGGCAAAGGGTTTACCCTGCTGGAACTGCTGATAGTCATAGCGCTCATGGCCCTGATAACTGTTGTTGCCGCCCCCAATTTCGGCTCTACCCTCCGAACTTTACAAACCAGGAGCGCGGTGAAAAAAGTTTCAGCTGTTTTACGTTACGCCAGGAACCAGGCGGTTTCAACTCAGGAGAGCAGGCAGGTTATTTTTAATTTTGCCGACCGCAGGGTTACGGTTCAGCCGGAAATTTCTCCGGCCCCGGCAAAGCGGGTATATCAGCTCCCTGAAAAAATCAAATTTTACCAGGCACGAAATGAACTGGGGAAAATATACACTGATGAATTTATTTTTGTATTTTATCCTGCCGGGAACAGCAGTGGCGGAGAAATAACTATCAGCGGCAAACATCTCTACACAATCATGGTTGATTTTATTACCGGCATTGCCGAGGTCAAGGGTGAGGAGCCGGGATGAAGGACAAAGAAGGCGGCTTTACCTTAATGGAAATTATGGTGGCGGTAATGGTGCTTGCCATAACCCTGACCGTAATCCTCCAGCTTTTTTCCGGGGGCCTGAAAGCGGAACGGCTTTCCGAGGATTACACCAGGGCCGTTTACTGCGCCAGGTCTACCATGGAGACATTACTGCTTTACGAAGAAATGACGCCGGAAACCTTGACAGGTGAGTGCGATGGCGGATTTTTCTGGCAGGCCGGGATTTCCAGCCTGGCACCGGAAGAAAAAATTAAAACCCGGAACAACCTTGTCCCCTTTCGTGTTGATCTGGAGGTAAACTGGTCTCCGGGCCGGGGAGGAAAAAAATTTAAACTCGCCACGATTCATCTTGCCAGGTTAAAAGAGGCGGAACATGAGGAATAAGGGGTTTACTCTCCTGGAGCTGCTGATCTCCCTGACCATCATGGCCATGATCGTGGCTCTTTGCTTCGGTGCCTTTCATACGGGTATCCGTTCATGGGAAAAAGGAGAAAAAAAAGTCATTGCCAACCAGCGGCTGCGGATCATTCCGACCCTGCTTAAACGCCAGCTCGCCTCCCTGGCCCTACCGGACGTCTTGAGAAAAGGCCGAAAGTATTTTTATTTTTCCGGTACGGCAAAAACAGTTAATTTTTTTTCCCGTATCTCTTTACATCCTCGTGATGATGGAATTTTCTTTGTCAGCTATAAAGTAGAGCAGCAGGCTGACCAGCAGGAAAATTTAGGTTTTTATGAACAGGATATCAAACGGCTGCCGACAAATAAAATTGAACAACTGGAGGATATACCATTAAATAACCTGTTAAAAAATTACAAATCCATAAATTTTGCTTTTCTGGCCCACCCCGGAAAAGACAATAATAATGAACAGGTGTGGCTGCCGGAATGGGAGCCGGAGACGCAGACAGGAGTGCCGCGGGCCGTCCGTCTCACGCTTTGCCGGGACAGCCGTGATGAGCCGGTTCATGTGGTTATCCCCCTGCCGGCAGGCCAGGATAGTTGAGATAAAAATAATGATGACAGATAAAGAACAGGGACTCGTCCTTTTGATGGTACTCTGGATTGTTGTCATGTTTACTGTAATTGTCGGCCAATTCTGTTATACCATGCGGACAGAGGTAAACATCACCAGAAACTTCCGGGATGAGGCAAAGGCATATTACCTGGCCAGGGCGGGAATAAACATGGCCCTTAAAAAGATTATCGACCAGATTCCGACCCGCTATACCGCTCCCATCCCGGCCCGGGAATCAAGCACAGCCAATCTTCCCTGGCGGGTTAACATGGATATTCCCGCGGTTCCATTCGGGGATGGCTGGTTCAAGGTGCGGCTCGACAACGAAAACGGCAAAATAAACATTAACAAAGCCAATGCCTTACTGTTACAGATGATCCTGAAGCCCTTTGATATTCCGGAAAAACAAAAATATATTATTGTGGAATCCATCCTGGACTGGAGGGACATGGATAATTTTCACCGAACCTATGGCGCGGAAAATGATTACTACCAGAGTCTTCCCGAACCTTACCGGTGCGGCAATCGTCCTTTTCAGGACATAAGTGAATTACTGCTGGTCAGGGGAGTTAGCCGGGAAATATATGACCAGGGACTTAAAAACATGGTAACTGTCCGGTTCGATCCTGAAAAAAAAATTAAAACATTAAATGTTCAAAAACCGACAGATACATATAAAATCAACATCAACGCCGTTTCCGTGGAAATATTGCGCTGCTTCCCGGAAATTACAGATGAAATCGTCCAGGCAATTATTGAATTTCGCCGCGAAAAAAATTTTATCTCACCATCTGAATTTAAAAAAGTAGTTGGTGAAAAAGTATTCAGCCCCATGTCTGACTATATTACATTTAAAAATTCTTCATATTACACTATTAAGTCCTCGGCAATCATAAATGAGTCCCGGGCAAAAGCCGGTATCCAGGCTCTTGTTCGGATTGATTACAGGCTTAAAAATTTTAAGATTATAGAATGGCTTGATTATCTTAATTAATTGAGCATAAATGTCATGGAACTCGCTTCGCTCCCACCATGACCTACACAGGGGGCATAATCCATACCAGAGTGATAACCAATGATGTGGTGCCCCTTGTAGGTCAGGTTGCGCAAAAATGTTACCTGACAAAAACTAGCTGGAAGAAAAATTAAGGCTCTGGATAAGCATAAATGTCATGGAACCAGCTTCGCTCCCACCATGACCTACACAGGGGGCGCGTAATATAGTTTATCCGGGTGTAACTACTCATGGGGGAAAGCGTCTTAACTTCGCTAACCCCTGTAATTGTAACTGGCTACAGAGTGCCGCAGATTTTCGTGATCAGGTCGGCGAAACGTATTAGTGCCTTATTTCTGAGAAGCTGTAATAAAAAACAAGAAGTTCAGGCAATTATTTTATATAATAAATCAGTTAGTTAACTGCATAAAAACAATAAATCTCCTGTAGGAGCCCAGCCCTCTGGGCGATCCATGTGATGAGCTTTGCTCCATGTATTATCGCCTAGGAGGTTGTCCGAGAATAGACATTTTTTCTCAAATCAAGGCATTTTGAAAAAATAAGCACAGCCATATAGTTGATATTGCGAGCATTATTTTT
>JANTFJ010000380.1 GCA_024763495.1 Desulfobulbaceae bacterium
CCGGCTAAAGACATGCCGGAATGACGATATATCTATGCTGCAAATTGTATAATTTATAGAAATCATTAACAAAACAACAAGTCAGAAAGTTGAGTATAAATAATTATCAATTCAACTGAAAATTGTTTATAGTAATAATTATTTTTTGAAATACAAATCAGTAAAAATTCATGCAAAATTACCAAGAGGGAGAAAAATCACTCATGGATTATCTCAAAAGATTGACTTTTACTACTTTGCTGTTAATTTTCGCTGCCCCCCCCCTCTCCTGGTCGGCAGATAACACCCCGGCAAAGCAGCAACAATCACTGCCGGGAGCAACATACCTGCAACAGGGGATTGAGCAGGCCAGACAAGGCGACTGGGCAAAAGCCGAAAAATCATTTCAACAGGCGGCAATGACCCCGGAACTGGCCTTTGCCGCTCACCTGAACCTGGGAATGGTATACAGTTCTCAAAGTCGCTGGCTTGAGGCAATCAGTGAATTTAAAAAAGCTACAGCAATCAACCCTGATGACCAGACAACCCATTTTAACCTGGCTTCTGCCTATCTTGCCGCCGGCACAAGCGACAAGGCTATCGAAGAATACCATGAACTGATCAGGATTAACCCGGATGCTGACTGGGCTCACTTTAACCTGGCATCCCTTTATGAATCTTCCGAAAATATTGAAAAAGCAATAGAAGAATTCAACAAAGTGGTTGAAATCAACCCTTCCCTGGCACCGGCCTACGACAAACTTGGCACTCTTTATGATAAAAATAATATGATTGATGAGGCAATCGCGGCCTACGACAAAGCGATATCATTAAATCCCAAAAATTATCAGGCCCATTATAACCTTGGGCTTTCCTATCTCAAAAAAGGAGATACTTTCAAATCTGAAAACGAATTCAGGAAAGCTGTTGAAATTAATCCCGAATATGCCGAGGCCTATAACAACATCGGCACTATTTATATGAACAGAAAAGATCCTCTCAATGCCATTCCTCCATTTTTAAAGGCTGTTGAGCTTAAACCGGAGTTAACCAGGGCGCTTATCAATCTCTCGGTGGCCTATAGAGACACGAAGGATTTTGAATCAGCCCTGAAATACGCGGAACAGGCCAGAAAACTGGGAGAAAAGCGGGCCGAAATCCTTATTGACACAATTCATGAAAAAATGACGGAATCAGGATCTTAAAATGAAATCAAAATTCAGACATTTTTATATTTGCTTCCTGTTGCTGCTGCTCTTTGCGGGCGGATGCGCCTCTCTTATGGCCCCGGTCAACCAGCAGGAAGCCCTGCGGCAAAGAGTTGACAAACTCTGGCAGGCCAAATCAGCAGAGGACATGAGAACTTTCTACAAAATGACAGACAATAAATACCGTAAGAACCACACAATTGAACAATTTTTGCGCGGTAGAAATCTCATTATCCAAGGATATACAATCAAAAACGTCAAGATAGACAACAACGATCCCCACAAGGCATCGAGCATGGTTATTTTCAAGACATTCAAATTCGCCCAGCCCTTTACGTTGAGCGTCAAGGAGGAATGGCTGCTGGAAGACGGTCACTGGAACCTTAAACTTTCCGATCCCAGAACCCCTTTTGACAAGAGGTCAAAATAAGGAACTCACGCGAACATAGGGGTGCTCCTACAGGTAACGGGTGCAATACAAAAAAAGTGAGAAGTTAATTAGTGCCTTATTCCTGACCCCCTGCAATAAAAAACAATAAAGCTCCTGTAGGAGCCCAGCCCTCTGGGAGATTTATGCTATGAGCTTTGTTCCATGTTGTATCGCCCAGAGGGCTGGGTGCCCGGAGAAAATGACCGAAAAAATGGTCTCAATTCTCCAATTTTTCGCTACGGCTTCTATTCTCGGACAGCCTCCTAGGGGTACTCCTGCATGGGGACAGGGGTTTTTTCGGGTTGTGGGCAATGCCCGTATTAGTTACCTGTCAGGTAACGCTTTGCGCAATAACCTGCGAGGGCATGGCTCCTATGTAGGTCATGGTGCGAGCGGAGCGAGTTCCATGACATTTATGTCTGGCCCCACAGTGATCTGCGGGAAAGGAAAGTTCAGGTAACTATATGAAATTGCGCAATAAGGAAAGATATTAATTCTGGGCCGCGAAAAAGCTCTCAACCATTCTTGACAAATTAGCCAGTGAGGACAACTGGAAATGAATCCAGGCTAACTCGCCTCTCCTGAAGAAATCAAGAACCGTTTTATCATCAAGGCCCACCAGTTTTTTTTCACTGACAGTGTAAAGCCCCTCAAGTTTGATCTTTTTTTCTCCATTCGGCATGCTGAATTCTCCCTTCAGCTCTTCGAGAATGCCACTGTCAGCTAACCGCTTACAGAACTCTATGGTAAGATTTGAATGGGCATGAAAATGCTTGAGTATCTCAATCACACCTTCGAGAAACGGGGTAGGCTTACCTTGTCCCTGGAAAAGGGCCTCTCCATCTTTTGCGTTATAACCGGGATAGGTATCATCAATACAGATAGTAAGCTGATCACTGTTCTCCTCGCTTGACGACAGCACAAAGGGATAACGACGAACATAGCCGGGAATATAACCGGCCAGCCATTTACCCTCACTGGAGACAAACATATTTTTGTTTTCCTGTAATCCGACCATTACGATGGGAGTAAATCCCCCATCTTCACTCCTGACAAAAACGATCGGTAGGGCCTTTGCGGCCTCGCCGAATTCCATTCCGGTGACAGGAATAAAATGGGTATTGGCGGCAAACGTAAAATCTGTCACCTGGCGAACCCTGTCGTTTTTTTGCTGGACCGAGTTAAGGGGGGTTATATTATTATAAAATAACATTATGGACATTTTTTTCTCCTTTTATAAATTGTAACTGTTCAGCTGCACTTCATCTGCACGCGATAAGTCTGTCTTGCATAGCATTAGTATGCGAAGTTTATGCCCGAAGTATGGGTGCCAGCCTTATCACGCACAGCTAAAGCATACGGAGTCTCACGACGTTCGCTTACCTCTGAACAGTTACAGGTCGGTGGTTTGGGCAGTTTTTCACCCCTACCTGAATAGTTACTATAAAGTAACTGCTCACAGGGCACCGCATATTTCCGCGATCAATCCGGCTTACGTATGACTAATACGCTGCGCCGACCTGATCACGAAAATCTATCGGAG
>JANTFJ010000381.1 GCA_024763495.1 Desulfobulbaceae bacterium
AATATGCGGTGCCCTGTGAGCAGTTACCATGGTTTTTCAGGTGACTGTTGATCGTAAAGTCTGATAATTTCACTGGTAATGTCAAAACGTTCATCATAATGAAAAAGGGCACCGCTGTTTTTATTCAGCACATGGGTCAGTTTGTTGGCCCTGGCATAGTCCTCGACCAGCAGGCGAATTTCCATGATTATCGGGGCCAGAAGATCCTGTTCGGCGCGAGCTGTGTCCCGGCCTGAATTTTGTTTTTGTAAATTCTCAAAACAGCGCCTGGCCGCCCGGCCTTTTTTAGATTTATCAATAACCTGCTGGAGATCAATAACCGCAATAGCCACCGGAGGCAGGGCGGCAGCAGGGGGTGAAATAATATAGTGATCAGGCCGGGGCTGCTTATTAGATTTGAGGTGAGAATTGAAGCCTATCATTTTGCTGTACGGGACAGGAGCCGGTTCTTTATTTTTTAACGATTCAGCCCTCTGCAGTAAATCGGCATTAATCCAGCCTGTTTGTTTTATGTTTGGACAATAAACCCTGTACCAGTTCCGATTTTTTTCTTTTTTTATAACCCTGGTCCCTTTTAAGAGGACATGGGTAATCATGGAGTCGATTCCCGGCTCGGCGCGAAGATTGGCATCCTGGCTGACAATCATATCCTCATCTGTCCCTGCCTGACAGGGCTGGATGCCGGTAGCCAGCAAAACGACAATACAGAATAAAATTTTTTTGCAAAAATTTGAATTAATCAAATTTTATTTCCTTTCAAGCTGAAGCGTAATTTATAATGTTCTGTCAGGTAACGCCTTGCGCAACCTGACCTGCGGGTTTCATCGCCATGGCATGGGCCTGCTGCCCGTGCAGGTAACGACTCGCGCATGACCTATAGGGGGAGTATCGCCAAGGCATGGGGCATGACGCCTGTGCAGGTCATGGTGCGGGTTCCATGACATCCATACCGTCAATCAGCCAACCGCGTTTCCCGGCACCCGTGGAAAGGGAATCACGTCCCTGATATTGGCCAGTCCGGTGACAAACTGTACCAGTCGTTCAAATCCCAGGCCGAAACCGGCATGGGGGACAGTGCCGTAGCGTCGTAAATCAAGATACCAGTCATAATTTTTGATATCAAGTTGACTTTCTTCCATCCTGGCCAGCAGGGGGGCAAACCTCTCCTCCCGCTGGCTGCCGCCGATAATTTCGCCGATACCGGGCAACAGCACATCCATGGCTGCAACTGTTCTGCCATCATCGTTAAGTCGCATATAAAAGGGTTTTATGGCTTTGGGATAATCAAAGACAATAACCGGACCCTGACAATAATCCTCGGCCAGAAAACGTTCGTGTTCAGCCTGGAGATCAGTTCCCCATTTAACCGGGTATTGAAAATTACGCCCTGATTTCCGTAACAGGTCAACCGCTTCACTATATGAAATTCTGACAAAATTATTTTCCCGGACAGCCTGTAGTCTTGCCGGCAGTGATTTATCAACGAATCGGCTGAAAAAATTAAAGTCTTCCCTTGATTGTTCAAGCACCTCGGTAATAAGAAATTTCAACAGATTTTCAGCCAGATTCATGTCATCAGCCAGATCAAAAAAAGCCATTTCCGGCTCCAGCATCCAGAATTCCGCCAGGTGACGGCTGGTATGGGAATTCTCAGCCCGAAAGGTGGGGCCAAAGGTGTATACCCGGCCAAGAGCCAGGGCATAGGCCTCGGCCTCCAGCTGACCGCTTACCGTTAAACTCGCCGGACAGCCAAAGAAATCACGCCGAAAATCAAGCTGATCATCCTGTTCGGCAAGCCTGGCCAGATCCAGCGAGGTAACGTTGAACATCTCCCCGGCCCCCTCACAGTCGCTGGTGGTAATTATCGGGGTGTGAATTTGATAAAAATTATGACGGTGGAAAAAATCATGGATTGTCCGGGCCAGGTTGCTGCGGATTCTGGTCATGGCTCCCAGGGTGTTTGTCCGGGGGCGGAGATGAGCAATGCCGCGGAGAAATTCAAAAGAGTGTCTCTTCTTCTGCAGAGGGTAGCTCTCGGCCGGAGCCGGGCCGTAAATTTCGATTTCAGCGGCCAGCAGCTCGACTTCCTGGCCCTTGGCCGGGGACTTGACTAGTTCGCCCCGTACCCGCAGCGAACAGCCGGTGGTAAGTACGGGAACGAGGGATTGATAGTTTTCCAGCCTGGCGGAATCTGCGACAACCTGGATTCCGGCCAGGGAAGAACCATCATTGATATTTAAAAAAGAAATTCCCTTTGATTCACGTTTTGTTCTCAGCCAGCCCCTGATTTCAAGATCAGCGCCAATATTTTTTTTGGCCATAATCCGGCTGATTAGTTTATAATCTGTTTGCATTCTTTTTTACCGTGAAAATAACCCATTACACCTTATCTCTGCTAATTTATTTTTGAATGAATTCCAAGGTACCAGAAAATGACACAAATTGAAATGTTGAAACCGGAGAACTGCGGCCTGCTGATCGTTGATATTCAGGAACGGATGATGCGGGTTGTTGCCGAAAAAGATGAGGTAGTCAAAAATTCAGTCTTAATGCTTAAATGTGCTGATATCCTGAATATGCCCGTTGTCGCCACCACCCAGTATGTTGCCCGTATCGGCGAACTGCTGCCTGAAATCACGGCGGAATTAAATGATGTTACACCTTTGGACAAGCTGGAATTCGGCTGTTTTGAAAATCCGGAGATTCTGGCTGAATTAAAATCTCATTCAGGAGTTGAAAGCTGGATAGCCTGTGGCGTCGAAACCCATATCTGTATGTATCAGACAGTTGCGGGCGGTTTGCGGGAAGGATATAAAATGTGGATTCCGGCAGACGCGGTTTCTTCCCGGACGGAAAAAAATTACCTTACCGGCCTGGAGAGAATTCGGCAGATCGGCGGCGTGGTAGGCAATACGGAGATGATTATCTATGAACTGCTGCGCCGGGCCGGAACACCGCAGTTTAAAAGTCTGTTGCCTTTTTTGAAGTAATCGTTTTGCTTAATTTTGATCTATAGTTACTGTGGTTAACTACTCATGGGGTAAGCGCCTAATGGTAAATGTTCGGCTAGCACCCCACCTTCGCCCGTTTAGGCGTGATTCACATAGTATACTATAGTGAACACGCCGAAACGAACAAATCTGGGGCAC
>JANTFJ010000382.1 GCA_024763495.1 Desulfobulbaceae bacterium
GGATGCCGCCATGTGCCCGTTTCAACGCTCGCGATAATACATCAGGTATATCGCGGCGTTGAAACGGGTGCAGGGTGGTGTTCATGGAGCGCTTACGGCAAAACTATTGTTCCGCCCACAATTTAGGATAGTCAGGGCTGACAAAATTACCCAACAGCCTGATACCGTCCGGGGTCATGATTGATTCGGGATGAAACTGCACACCTTCAACCGGCAAAGTTTTATGCCTTATTCCCATAAGCTCACCCTGATCGGTTTCTGCTGTTATCTCCAGGCAATCAGGCAGATCATCCTTGCTTACCACCAGGGAATGATAACGCATGGCGGCAAAAGGATCCGGCAGTCCATTAAACACGCCCTTATTATCATGGCTGATCATACTGGTCTTGCCATGCATAATCCGCCCGGCCCGCACTACCCTGCCGCCAAAGGCCCGGCCAATGGCCTGGTGACCCAGGCAGACGCCAAGTATGGGAATTTTTTCAGCAAAATGCCGGATAGCCTCAATAGAAATTCCCGCCTCATCCGGTGTACAGGGGCCAGGTGAAATCAACAGTCTATCCGGCTTAAGCGCCTCCAGTCCCTTGATGTCCACCTTGTCATTGCGCAACACGACAAGTTCATCGGTAAAATCATCCCGCCCGGCAATGGTCTGGACAATATTATAGGTGAAGGAATCGTAGTTATCGATAATAATCAGCATGTCTACAACCCTCTTTCGGCCAGTTCCACGGCCCGGCGCAGTCCCCGCGCCTTGTTGCGGGTTTCTTCAAATTCCTTTTCCGGGTCGGAATCAGCAACAATGCCGGCACCGGCCTGCACCCATAAATTATTGCCGGACATGACAAAGGTACGAATAGTAATACAGAAATCCATATTACCGGAAAAACCGAAATAACCAACTGCCCCGGCATAAGGCCCCCGCCTTTCCGGTTCAAGCTCCTCTATAATCTCCATCGCCCTGATTTTAGGCGCTCCGCTGACGGTTCCAGCCGGGAAACAGGCATTGACAACATCAAATTGATCCAGGTTGTCAGCCAGTTCACCACGCACCCCGGAAACAATGTGCATCACATGACTGTAACGTTCAATTACCATTAAATCATGGGTTTTAACCGTGCCGTAACGTGCTACCCGACCCACATCATTGCGGCCCAGATCAACCAGCATCAGGTGTTCCGCCCGTTCCTTTGGATCGGCAAGCAGTTCTTTTTCCAGGGCCAGATCTTCTTCATCGGTCTTCCCTCGCGGCCTGGTTCCGGCAATGGGCCGCAGTTCAATCCGGCCCTCTTCCAAACGGACAAGAATCTCGGGTGAAGAGCCAATCTGGGCAGTATCGCCCAGTTTCAGATAAAAAAGATAGGGACTGGGATTAATATGGCGCAGGGCCCGGTAAAGAAGAAAAGGCGGCAGTTCACTTCTGGTATGAAAACGCTGGGACAACACCACCTGAATAATATCGCCGGCAAGAATATATTCCTTGGCCCTGGTCACCATCTGCCGGAAACTTTCTTTTTCCATGTTGGACGTGAACTCATGGCTGCTGTCCCGGCTATCTCCGGCAACTACATCATAAGGCAGGGGCCGCATCCTCAACCGCTTGATAATATTGTCAACCTGCCGACATCCCCGGTGATAACTTTCTTCAACATCGTCACCAACTTCAACACAGTTAACTACCACCAGGGTCTGCTTGAGATTATCAAAAATAAGAATAATCCGGGGAATCATGAACGAACTGTCCGGAAACATGGCAAGAGGAGGATTTCTTTCCGGAAGCTGCTCCATAAAACGAACCATATCATAGCCCAGGTAACCCACGGCCCCGCCAAAAAAACGGGGCAGGAAATCTGTCTCGGTACAGGCCCGGAAGGAGGCGATAATTTTTTTCAACTCTACCAGCGGATCGCCGGTAAGTTCTTCCAGATCATCTCCGCGCCGGACTTTTATCTTTGCTCCCCGGCTTTCAAAGGTGAGAAGAGGATCAAAACCAATAAAGGAATAACGACCCCATTTTTCGCCGCCCTCAAGGCTTTCCAGCAAAAAGGCATGGGAATCGTCACCAGCAAGTTTGGCAAAAACCGTAAGAGGAGTATCCAGGTCAGCGACAATTTCTCTGGAAACAGGAACCAGTCCGGCATTACCGGCCAGCTCACAGAAATCTTTTAATGATGGTTGCACGTTTTTAGTTTTACTGGTTTTATTGATTTTAGTTTTACCGGCTAAGCGCTTCATGAACACTACCCCGCACGCGCTTCAACCCGTATGAGATACCGATATATTATCTCAGGGCGTGTAGGACGCACATGGCGGCATCCCTGAAACGCTTACAGGCCAAAAGTCAAGGTGTGGTTTATTGATCGCTATCAGCGCTATCGACGGACAGATCAAACAAAAAAAAGCCATAGCGCCTTGCCGGGCGACCATGGCTTTAAGAATTTACACAATTCTGATATTTCGCCGACGGGTCAACACAACCCCCATAATGGTCAGTCAGCGGCAACAGAACTTACCGAAACAAAATAAAGACAGTCTCGGTCAACGCCGTAATTTTATATTTTGCCGACTTAATAATTATGCTGCTGACTGGCTCACAAAAGCGTTAACTCGCCGGGTAAGTCTGGATACCTTACGGGATGCTGTTTTCTGGTGAATTGTTCCCTTTGAGGCAACCCGCATAATGGTCGGAATAGCAATTTTAAGCGCGGCCTGAGCCGTTTCAACGCTATTTTCCGCAATAGCGGCATCTACAGCTTTAATAACATTTTTTATTTTTGTCTTGTTGGCCCGATTGCGGGCTCGGCGTACAAGATTCTGCCGATTTCTTTTTAACGCTGACTTATGGTTAGCCAATTTATTACTCCTTAAAAATTAACATTGTTTACTACCCGCGAGTAGAAACAAAATCAAAAAAACTTAATTCCATGCCCGCCTTGCGGGATTTCAAATAAAAAACATACGTAACTATTCAGCTGCACTTCATCTGCACGCGATAAGTCTGTCTTACATAGCATTAGTATGCGAAGTTTATGCCCGTAGTATGGGTGCCATCCTTATCACGCACAGCTAAAGCACACGGAGTCTCTCTTCGTTCGCTTACCTCTGAACAGTTACAGGTCGGTGGTTTGGGCAGTTTTTCGCCCCTACC
>JANTFJ010000383.1 GCA_024763495.1 Desulfobulbaceae bacterium
AACCGGCAGTCCCAGTTTTTCCAATATAATTGAAATAAATAGTATTGGATGTTCCATATTACGAAGCCTCCTTCAGATTAAAAAAAATCTTCTTACTTTCGGCCGCCACAGTGATTCCTATACTGATTACCACTGTTGACAATCCCACCAACAAGCCACCTAAATTTAATGATCCATACTTGATCAGGCTGAAAAGAACAACTGCCAGTACGGAAAAACGAGCATAATATTTAATGAAGAAACGACCTTTAACTAAGTTAAGCGGCCCGCTCATCAGCCTGGTCAGGTCATTTTTTAAAAATTCAAAACTACCGCAGGACAGTATTCCACCAATAAAAATAGCCTGAGCAACATGAAATGAATAAGTAAGCGAGCCAACCAAAGTCATAATTGCCAGCATAAGCCAATTATATAACTGTAATTTTTTCAGGGGAAATTCGTAATCTTCTATACCCTTATCACTCATCAAAGATCTTTTCTCCGGGCCATCATATACAAATTCTTAAAGGCTGCTGCTATACCTAAACCAAGAAATATTAAAGTAAACCATGGCTTTGTCCTACCATCGAAAACCTTTTCATCCAGATAATAACCAATTCCTACTCCAATAAAAATTGAAAAGGCTACAGACATGCCGATGGTACTGAAATGTCCCAGCAGCTTCATTATTTCTCGACGCTCACTGGACATAAGTTCCCCTTCTTTTTCGCATCAGCTAAATTGGTTGGAATTTTTAGCATGCTATCATGGCAAAGTCAACGGCTTTTTTAACTATTGGCCATTTTTCTGAATACCCATTCAGTCTTTTCCAGAGTAAAAGCAAGATCATTTTCGCTTTGGGCGGCTGAAACAAAAGCTCCCTCAAACTGCGATGGAGCAAGATAAATTCCCTGCTCAAGCATTTCACGATAGAAAAAGGCATATTTTTCCTGATCAGCCTTCATGGCTGAGGAAAAATCGGTAACCGGCCCTGCTGTAAAAAAGGTGGTCATAACCGAGCCTGCCCGGTTTAAGGTAGTTTGCGGGACGTATCTGGCTGCCAGGGCCTGAAGTTCTCCGGCAAATTTTTCTGCTTTCCGGTCAAGTTTGTCATAGAAACCAGGTTCCGCCAGGGTTTTAAGGGTGGCAATTCCCGCTGCCATGGCCAGTGGGTTACCGGAAAGGGTACCAGCCTGGTATACAGGTCCTTCCGGGGCAATACGGGCCATTATTTCTTTTTTGCCGCCATAGGCTCCAACCGGCAGGCCGCCGCCGATTATTTTTCCCAGGCAGGTAAGATCAGGCATTATGTTGAATTTTTCCTGAGCCCCGCCGTAGCTGAGCCGGAAGCCGGTTATTACCTCATCAAAAATCAGGACAATGCCGAGTTCAGCCGTCAAGTCCCGGAGTTTTTCCAGAAAACCGGGCTGGGGTGGCACTACTCCCATGTTGGCTGCTACCGGTTCAATGATCACACAGGCAATATCAAGACTTTCATCCCTCAGGGTTTTTTCCAGGATTGTTTCATTATTATAAGGAATAGAAATCGTGTTTTTTACGATGTCTTCCGGTACACCGGGAGTGCCGGGGATGCCCAGGGTTATCACTCCGGAACCTGCCTTGACCAGAAATGAATCGGCATGGCCGTGGTAACAGCCATCGAATTTTATTATTACATTTTTTCCGGTATAGCCCCGGGCAAGACGGATTGCGCTCATGGTAGCCTCAGTGCCGGAATTGACAAAACGGACTTTTTCCACTGAGGGCAGTGCCGTAACCACCATGTCTGCCAGTTCAACTTCCAGTGGTGTAGGCGCCCCGAAGCTTGTGCCGTCAGCCAGTGCCTTTTGAACATTTTCTACCATGGCCGGATGGTTGTGGCCGAGAATCATCGGCCCCCAGGAACAGACAAAGTCAATAAACTCGTTACCGTCCACGTCATATATCTTTGCCCCGGCGGCCCGTTTAATAAAAAGAGGATTACAGCCCACTGACTTGCAGGCTCGCACCGGGCTGTTAACTCCGCCGGGAATAAGTTCCTGGGCCCGGGCAAATAATGATTCGGATTTTACGCGTTTCATGGCAAATCTCCTGTTATAGCTGAAAGTATTTTTCGTTAGTGGTATGGTCGAGAGGAGATGATAAAAAAAGCTTATCCTTACGTCTACTGTTTTTTGCTTTTAAGGCAAAAAAATGGCGGATTTTCCTGAAGAGAGTACTACTTTAGCGGCTTAGAAAGTTATGTCCAGCAGTAATGATTGTATTATAAATCCCGAACGTAGTGGCAAAGAGCCGCAGCTTCCGGAAAACGGAATGTTATTGATTAATCCGCCTGAAGCCGCTCAGGGGATGAGAATTGCCCGTCAGCGGAAAGGTAGGCGTTTTTTTTTATATAACAGTAATCTTTTTGTCATAAATCAGGATTCAGCACCATATTTTATGGCCGGCCCCGCAATGGGAGCATCAGTGGCGGTTATTACCCTGGAAAAACTTATTGCCCTTGGAGCGCGTAATATTTATGTCCTGGGTTGGTGCGGTTCATTAACTTCGAAACTTAGAACCGGCGATATTCTTCTTCCCACCTGGGGAGTGAGCGAAGAGGGGACTTCTGCTCACTATCCTTTAAGTTTTCGTCCTGAATCATCGTCCGGGCTGCATTGTCGGCTCAGTAATATTTTCTCAACCGTGTTCAAGGTCGGCAAGGGGCCGATCTGGACTACTGACGCACCTTATCGGGAAACGCGGGAAAAAGTTAATAAATATGGCAGCCAGGGCATTATGGCCGTTGATATGGAATTTTCCGCGCTTCTCACGGTTGCCGCTTTCAGAAATGTAAGACTTGCCGGGGCCATGCTGGTTTCAGACGAACTTTATCATTCTGTCTGGCAGCCTGGTTTTAAGTCAAAAAAATTCAGGGAGCATTCTCGTAATTTTCTGCGGCTGTTGTTTGATAACCTGTAAAAGTCTGCCGGGTGAGTAGTTACGGTAATTTGTAAGCGCTCCATGAATACCACCCTGCACACGCTTCAGCGCTGCGATATAACCGATAAGCCAGGAGGTTGTCCGAGAATAGACATTTTTTCTCAAATCAGGTAAGCGCCAGACTCCGAGGCATTTTGCAAAAATAAGCACAGCCATATAGTTGATA
>JANTFJ010000384.1 GCA_024763495.1 Desulfobulbaceae bacterium
TCGCCTGCAGACGATCATTATCGAGAGGCCAGAGTCCTCTTTTTTTAAGCCGTATTTCCTCCGGGCACCCAGCCCTCTGGGCGGTCCATGCTGTGAGATCTGCATCATGTTTTATCGCTCAGGGGGCTGAGCTCCTACAGGGACTGAATTTTTCTTGAATTTACGATGCGGCAATTTACTACCAGAGGCCTCTTTTTCCAAGCGGAGTCTTGGAAAAAGCCTAGTCCCTTAGAATAAATTCATTAATATCTTTTCTGGTTGACTCCTGTTCTTTATGGCGGGGATAGCCCAGCGCCAGGACAGCCATAAGATCAAACCGATCATCAAGTTTTAAAATAGTATTGACCTCCGCCTTGTTTTTGAGAATCTGGCCAAGCCAGACAGCTCCCAGCTCAAGAGCTTCAGCGGCAAGCAGCATGTTTTGAATACACGCTCCGGCAGACTGATAATCTTTGACGCTATCATACATGGCTTCTTTATCCAGGTAAACCGCGATCAAGACCTGAGCAGCCATGATTATATGACTATAATGAGTCTGGCGGCTCAACTGCTCTTTGATATCCTTATCACCAATAATGACAAAACGCCAGGGCTGGTTGTTCAGTCCTGAAGGCGCCCAGATCCCCGCCCTGATAATTTCTAAAATAATTTCAGGCTCAATTTCCCGCTCAGTAAATTCACGAATACTGCGGCGTTGATAAATAGCCTGTAAAACTGATGAGTTCATTTCTCCGGCTTCCTGAGGTGCAGATGAATAGTGTTATTACCTTTTTTGCATTGTAGCCAGCAGGCCTTAAGACGTCAACAGGATTAACACCATAAAATAACCCGGCAAATCCTGTAAATCACAAAAAAATTACGTAACTGCTGCTGATAACGCCCAATAAAGTACACCAGGAGGCTGTCCGAGAATGCCATTTCTGCGGAGTCTCGTACCTCGCTTACCAGCCCAACTATGTGTTGTTTTGAAAAAATAATGCTTGCAATATCAACTATATGTCTGTGCTTATTTTTTCAAAACGCCTCGGAGTCTGGCGCTTACCTGATTTGAGAAAAAATGTCTATTCTCGGACAACCTCCCAGGACGGCGACAGCCCTATAACTGTATGAAATTCAGGGACACCGCCACGCGCGTGCTTCATGCCCGGCGATAACACATCGGGTAATCACAGGGTTGAAGCGCGCGCGGGGTGATGTTCACGAAGCGCTTACCATGTCATCAAACCAGAGGTTTCAGCAGAACCTAACCGGGAAGGCACTAAAAGAATTGCGGGTGAAACAAGGAGGCATGATTTGAGGTAAAAAATGGGGGATCACGCCGGATAATCGGCGCAATTGCTGGATGGCGCTTAAATTTGCCGCTTAAAAATCTACGAATTTTTTGCCGCGACCAGCCTTTTGGATGGCTGAAATCAGTATACAGAGAAAGATCACCTTGATAAAATTCATTTGTTCTCAAGCTGACTGCCTCAGGCCCGGCCAAGGGTAAATTAAACACGGCCAGGTTTAAAAAACTTATCTCGGCATTATGCCGTGCCGTAAACTCCATGGTGCGAACAGCGGCACTTTCATCTTCGGAAGGAGTACCGAACAGTAGGTAAACATAAGTAAAAATACCGGACGATTTAAGAGATTTCAGCACTTTTGCCACCATTTCAAGCTTTATCCCCTTATTCATGTGATCCAGAACATGCTGATCACCCGACTCAATCCCAAGCTTCAGCATTACACAGCCCGAACGACGCAGGCTGTGACAGAACTCCTCATCCGCCAGCCTGGAACTTATCCGGGCAAAACCATACCAGGGCATTCCAGGAGGATTCTCCGCCAGTTTCACCATTAACTCCGGACTTACGGCATTATCCAGGAAATGCAGAAGAATGGGCCGATACTCGGCCTGAAGGTTCCTGATATCCGTCAAAACCCGTTCAGCAGGCAGGGGAATATAGGGATTATTCTCAGCCGTTTCAGGACAGAACTGACATTTATTCCAGTAACAGCCGCTGGAGGCCGCGTAAGGCAAAATAAATCCAGGAGCCAGGTAATCAAGTGTATCATATTGCGGCGGAGCAGGTTCAGTTCTGTTGTTCTCACCCGCGGCTGTTTCTAAAAGATATTGTTCACCAGGCCCGGCATGACAGCCATCAACCAGACCGCCAAAAGGATTTTTCCACAAAGGGCTGTGCAGCCACGAGGTAACAAGTCCGCCGCCGATAATTATTTTTGTCCCGGGAAGCCAGGCCCTGAGAAAGCCGATCATCGCAAAAGCAACCACAGCCTGGCTAAGATAACAAATGGAAATTCCAATAAAATCGGGTTGCTCGCGCGAAATGGCCGGGCCTATTGTTTCTTTAAAAAAAGGATAAAAGATATTCTCTTTATAATGGGAAGCCGCTCTGAGCAAATCTTTGCTTCGCACCGGCGAAAATTCATCTTGATAATTTACCAGGGACAGCCCCGGACCATGGGCCTCCCCTACTCCGGCAAGTACCCGATTGAGATCGGCAACAGCCCGCTTGTAACGGTCGAAATCAGCATAATAATAATGACTCTTCAGGCCACTTATATTGGCCCTGAGATTCCTTGCCGCCCGTGCCGACCAGGTGTCTGTTGCGGGAAAATCAAGACCGAACAGATAGTCAAAACCCAGGCGGTTGGCATCAATGGCAACGCAACTGACGCCGTTGCCGCGCAGGAATCCGGCCAGGCGGGCAATACCGGCAGGAGGTTCACAATTTTTGGCCAGAGGAGGATAGATGAGAAGCAGAGAAGCCATCAATAAGCCCGTTGATTTAATAGATAGCGATCAATAAACCACACCTTGACTTTTGGATGCCGCCATGTGCCCGTTTCAACGCTCGCGATAATACATCAGGTATATCGCGGCGTTTAAACTGGTGCAGGGTGGTGTTCATGGAGCGCTTACATTTAATATATTTCAGTCCGATCTCAGCGTTATACGAAAAATTTTATCCTCGTAATATCAACTACATGCCTGCGGTAAAATTTTTCGTATGCCTTGACCTCGTAAATATTCGGGTTGGATAAAAGCTACCCTTCTCTACCCCTTTAAATGTTCGGATAGTGCCCCGGATTTGTTCGTTTCGGCGTGTTCACTATAGTA
>JANTFJ010000385.1 GCA_024763495.1 Desulfobulbaceae bacterium
CATGATTCAAATTTCTGCACAACTTCATCGTCAATTCACGACCTTTATCAGTCGTCAAGGAGTGCTGCCACGGGAGCAGTCATATTACATAAAATGGTTTCGATTTTATCTTGATTTTTGTCATAAATATAATTTCAGGCAGGAAGATAAAAAAAGCCTGGCCGCCTTTATGGAAAAATTAAGAGAGAAGAAACAATCCGAAAAACAGAGGCGGCAGGAGCGTCATGCCGTTACTCTGTATCTTGATTTAGTTTTAAATTCGCGGAAAAGGCTGCAAACAATCTCTTGCAGCAGCAAGATATTACTGAGAAACAACCTTTACATAGCAAAGAGACAATATTTTGTCAAGAAAACAAAGGGTTGGGAGAGATAACGACTCAAACTCGTGAACCTGGAGCCGTTGACAAAGAAGAACTCAAGTTAAGTGAACTGGATCCGTAAATTTCTAACCTACACCAGAAGTAAAGATTACCATTTATTGACGGTTAACGATGTAAAAGCGCTTTGTAACTACTCACAGGCTGATCGCGGGAAGATTCGGTGCCCTGTGAGCAGTTACGGAGTTTTTAACATGGCTTGCCGTGGAGAAAAATGTCGCGGCATCAAATCAGAATCAGGCCTTTAATGCCCTGTTGTTTGTGTTTCGTCATGTGCCGGGAAAAGAGTTCGGAAAAGTTGACGGTATTGTTCGTGCCAGGAGAAAACCATATATTCCGGTAGTACTCTCCAGGGAAGAGATTGTTCCCATGGCCAGAGCAAAAAGGCATTATATCCCAGGGCAAATACAGAAAACGACTGAACCATGCTGATAAAAAAAGCAGCACCAGGAAGGTGCTGCTTAATGAGGAGGAAAAAAGTGGAAAGAATAAAAAATTAAGCTTTACGAAGACGTTTTCTGCCTACTCCAAGCAATCCGGCAATACCAGTACCGAAAAGCAGCATGGTGGCTGGTTCGGGAACCGGGGCAGTTCCCTTACCCATTAAATTGTCATTGCCGCAGCCCATGGTAAAATGAGAGGTGAAATCGGTTCCAGGGGCAAGGAACGAAAGATCAACACCAACGGCATAATGAATACCCCCGCTAAAGCCACAGTCCGCGTCTGTCAACCCGGTAACATATTCCATGTCAAGATTTTCATAGCCTGCCAGCAACTCACCCCCTGCGTCGTATTTCCAGGGATTCGATTCTTCATTCATACCATACCAGACAGTTGTCGTGGTACTGTCATTTAACTTGAAAACCGAATAAGTCAATGAGGCGAAATCCATATCCAGGACATAATCGTAACCAAAAGTATTTCCTACTGTTTCCTGTCCTGATCCGCCATTGATATTTGTTGTCCCATACTGGGCATCACCGTCAATATCTATAAAAATGTCCCCGGAAGTGTATTTGTCATAACCGGCTACCCCGTTAACAAAATCAAAACCACCTACCATAGCCAAGCTGGAACCTTTCTGGAAAAAACCTTCGAGATCCCATTCCTGGCGGTTTAAGCACCCCGGTTCAACTTCTCCGTCTTCTGTCGCAACTCCAAGACCATCATAAACGGTAATATTGTGATAACTTAAAGCACAGGCATTACCAGCCAGCAGCAGAACAGCAGATAGCCCCAGGACAAAAGCAGTATTATAAATTTTCATTATTGGCTCCTTGTTTAAATAAGCAAAAAAATTTTGCTGTTGCCCTGTATTACAGCACTATTCATGCCAGAAAAATTATTTTCCACATTTGAACTGTAATTACCAATAATTACCATTTACGTAAAAAATAAGGGAACCATAGCACAAACCTGAAAATTTTATTTTTCCGGAAAAATATTCCGTTTTTCTGAAAAACAGCATGAAAATTTTGACGGTCATTTGAGCCTTCTCCTGAAAAGCTGTCACAAAAAACAAGAAGTTCAGGCAGCAATTTTAGACAATAAATCAATCAATTAACTACTGAATAATCTTACTGCAAGAGCACCTCCGGGGCATTTCGACAGCTGTTTTTTGAAAAAATGATGACACAAGAAAGATGGAAAGGCAATTGTGAATTTTCTGTAAATTACTTCGATGAAACTACTCACAGGATAAGTGCCGTAATTGTAAGTGGTTACCGGCTGCCGGAGATTTTTGTGATCAGGTTGGAGCAGCGTATCAGTCATACGTAAGCCGGACTGATCGCGGAAATATGCGGTGCCATGTGAGCAGTTACGGTATTATAACAGCACAAAACATACAGATTCCAGAAAATATAGAGGTTATTATAGCATGGGTAACTACTCCGTAATCGTACTCGACTTTGAAACAACAGGGCTTTCGCCGCAATATGGTGATCGGGCCATTGAAATAGGTGCCGTACTTATTGAAAACAATATTATTATCGACCGGTTCCAGGGGTTGATGAATCCGGGATTTCGAATCAGTTCCTTTATAGAGTCATTTACAGGGATAAGTAACGCAATGCTGGAAGATGCGCCGCCGTGCGCAGAGGTGATGGAGCAGTTTGCCGAATTTGTGGATGATCATCCTCTTGTTGCCCATAATGCCTCCTTTGACGGAAAATTTCTTGATTCTGAGATGGAGTTTATCAGCAGAACCAGGGAAAACGATATGGCCTGTTCCATGCTGGCGGCCAGGAGGGTATATCCGGATGCGCCCGATCATAAACTTGGAACACTGGTCAGGTATTGCGGGATTGACACAGATGGAACATTTCACCGGGCATTGGCGGATGCGGAGATGACCGGGCATCTCTGGATTTCAATGATCGCTGAAATCAAAAAACGATTTGGTTTTAACGAGGTATCTTTCGAGCTGATGCGAAAGATTTCGACAATTACCAAGGCTCAGGCTCCGGCCTTTCTGAAGCGAGCCGCCAGGAGGATTTAAAAGTGAAGCATTTGATTGATTTAAAAGCGATTCTTCATTCTAAACGGGCAAATATTTTTTATCTGGAAAAATGTCTGGTCATGCAAAAGGATGGACGGGTTCTTTCTCTCACAGAAGAAAGAAGTAATAAACAATATTGGAATATTCGATAGCGATCAATAAACCACACCTTGACTTTTGAGAAGGCACGGCCTGTAAGCGTTTCAGGGATGCCGCCATGTGCCCGTTTCAACGCTCGCG
>JANTFJ010000386.1 GCA_024763495.1 Desulfobulbaceae bacterium
TGGGAATGGTGGAGAACCGTCCTGACTGGTGCCTGTCCCGCCAGCGGGCCTGGGGGGTTCCGCTTACGGTTATTTATTGTAAAAAGTGCGGTGCGGTAGCCAACAACAAAGAGGTTGATGGCCGAATCAACCAGCTTTTCAACAAGGAAGGCGCGGATGCCTGGTTTTCTCATGAAATCAGCGAGTTTCTTGGGGATGATGCCAGGTGTACTGAATGTGGGGCAGATGAATTTACCAAAGAGGATGATATTCTTGATGTCTGGTTTGATTCCGGGGTCAGTTATGCCGCGGTTCTTGAAGAGCGGGGGCTTGCCACTCCGGCTGATCTCTATCTTGAGGGCAGCGATCAGCACCGGGGCTGGTTTCAGAGTTCACTTCTGGCCTCAGTGGGAACCAGGGGAGTACCGCCCTATCGCGGAGTTCTGACCCATGGTTTCGTGGTAGACGGCCAGGGTAAAAAGATGTCAAAGAGTATCGGTAACGTCATTGCTCCGAGTGAAATAATCAAAAAGTACGGGGCTGAAATTCTGCGGATGTGGGTAGCCTTTGAAGATTACCGGGACGATATTAAAATTTCCGATGAAATCCTTCGCCAGCTTTCGGACAGTTATCGTAAGATCAGGAACACCTTCCGTTATATGCTGGGAAATCTTAATGATTTTAATCCGGCTGCAGACCTGGTAGATTTCAACAGCATGAGCGAACTTGATTGCTGGGCCCTGGTTAAATTTGAACAGTTGAAAAGAAAAGTTGCCAGGGACTATGAACAGTTTGAGTTCCATGGAGTTATGCATGGGCTTCATCATTTCTGCACAGTCACCATGAGTAATTTTTATCTTGATATTATCAAAGACAGGCTTTATACCAGTCCGCCGTCCTCTATTGAACGTCGTGCCGCGCAGAGCGTGTTGTGGGAAATACTTGATGGACTGCTGCGGATGATGGCCCCGGTTTTAAGTTTTACCGTGGCCGAGGTCTGGAATTATCTGCCTGCTGATCCGGGACGGGAAGCTAATCCTTTTGTCGCTTCTTTCCCCTCTTTCAAGGATGACTATGTCCAGCCGGAACTGGCAGAGAGATGGCAGCGCTTGCTTGACATCCGTTCCGAGATTACCGGGGTGCTGGAAATGGCCAGACGGGATAAAATAATTGGTCATTCCCTTGAGGCTGAGGTCTGTCTTTCAGCCTCGGGTGAGCTTAATGAATTCCTGAGCAGGAACTGGCCTCAACTGGAAGCTATAACCATTGTTTCAGCCATGGTGAAAAACGAAACTGAAGCAGCGGGAAGCGTAAAAAGCGAAACAGTCCCCGGCCTTGCTGTCCTGGTAAAACCGGCTCCCGGCGAAAAATGTGAACGATGCTGGATAAGAAGTGAAACCGTGGGCAATGACCCGGCCTACCCGACAATCTGTCAGCGATGCGCTGAAGTTATGGCCAGGATTTCAGTCGATTAAAATGGCCGGGAAAAAGCCTACTCTGCTTACTCTGCTGACCATTATTTTGCTGGTCGTTGTTGCTGATCAGTTAAGTAAATGGCAAGTAACAAATTCCTTTATTCTCTTTGAAAACCGGGAAGTTATCCCCGGATTTTTCAACCTGACCTACCTGCGCAACAATGGGGCGGCCTTTGGTTTTCTGGCTGGAAACCACGGCCCCTGGCGACATATATTTTTTGTGGTTATTGCCCTGGCTGCCCTGATTTTTATTCTTATTACCTTCAGGCATTTTCGTCATAAACCGTTAATTTTTGTTTACAGCCTGGGACTGATCGGCGGCGGGGCAGGGGGAAATCTTATTGATCGCCTTCGTTTCGGCTTTGTGGTTGATTTCCTGGATTTTTATATTAAAGGCCACCATTGGCCTGCTTTTAATGTCGCTGATTCGGCAATTTGCGTAGGGGTTGGCATGTTTCTTCTTGGCAGTTTTCTCTATCCTGATCCATAAATTATCAAACTGTAATCCTTATACTATTTACCAGTTTAGCACCTTACTCCCGAAAAGCAGTAACAAAAAACAATAGTAACTGCTCACAGGGCACCGCATATTTCCGCCATCAGCCTGTCTTACATAGCACCAGTATGCGGCACCAGTCTGATCATGAAAATCTACGATACCCTGTAACCAATTATAAATACTCAACTTTCTGACTTGAGATAAGTATTTGAAGTCATATAACATCACCAATAAAACTCGCTCGTCATTCCTGCATGTCTTTAGCCGGAGGTAAGCGAGGAACGAGACTCCGATCCATAAAGTTAGCCGATGATCTCTGGATTCCGGCTAAAGACATGCCGGAATGACGATATATCTACGCTGCAAATTGTATAATTTATAGAAATCATTAACAAAACAACAAGTCAGAAAGTTGAGATAAATACTGAGGTTTGCACACATTAGGCGCTTACCCCATGAGTAGTTACAAAATAAGTTTTAAAATTCTGATGTGATGTCAGGGTTGACGATATACATTTTTCGATAGCGATCAATAAACCACACCTTGACTTTTGAGAAGGCACGGCCTGTAAGCGTTTCAGGGATGCCGCCATGTCCCCGTTTCAACGCTCGCGATAATACATCAGGTATATCGCGGCGTTTAAACGGGTGCAGGGTGGTGTTCATGGAGCGCTTACCATTTTTCCGATGTCCAACACGAACGACAAGCACCAGGAGTTTTTGTTCTTCAATACGCGCCAGTACTCTCAAATTTCCAGGCCGATATCGCCAGAATTCCCTTTAAGCACCTTTAAGCACTTTTCCATGGCTGCGGGAATACTTTAAAATTTTCTTCCGCAGAAATCCGGTAATTTGTCTTCCGTTCTCAGGCCCAAATTTTTTAATCTGTTTTGCGGCAGCCGGTGTTAATTCAAAGGTAATTTCCAGTAATAGACGGGAAGCAATCTCTGTAAATAGACTCAGATACTATGCAGACTGGTTCGTTCTACAATTTTACGGTAATACTCCTCCTGCTCCTTGATGGAACAACAGGTTCCCCGCTGGTTATCAAGCTTGATAAGCAACAGGTTCAGCTTTCTCATCTGCTTTAAGCGGACATGCTCGTCTTCGGTAGCGGCTATCAATTCTTCGATTCTCGTAACCTCCT